>CBDEST010000001.1:0-13005 GCA_965242625.1 Bryobacterales bacterium
GCTTGACGCGCGGAATGTTGTGATCCACAATGTGATCGTCCGATCACGAACACCCTGGAAACACGGAGGATCACGATGGCAAGACGGATCAACGCACGCGACATCGGCCGACTCAAGCCGGGCCTGTACCGCTTCGACCCGACCCTGTACCTTCGCGTCCTCCCGGCCGGTTCGCGCGCGTGGACGCAACGGATCCGGGTGCACGGGCGCCCCGTCGAAAAGGGTCTCGGCGGCTGGCCTGTCGTCGGTGTCGAAGAGGCCCGCCTGCAAGCCTTGAGCAATCGTCGGGCGGTCCGGGCCGGTCAAGACCCGTTCCGCAAGGTCGCAGCCGCCCCGACCTTCGCGCGCGCCGCCGAAGAGACCCGCGCCGCGCGTGCGTCCACGTGGGCAGCGTCCTCTCTCAAGACGTTCGACAGTCTCATGCGGGCCGTGCTTCCGATCCTCGGTTCCGTGCCAGTCGGCAAGGTCTCCAAGTCGCACGTGATCGACTGTCTCACGTCGATCAACCGCCGCTCCACGTCCACGGCGCGCAAGGCGAAGAAAGCAATCTCCACGGTCCTCGAGCTCGCAGTCTCCCGCGACTGGGCGTCGATCAACGTCGCCAAGAACGGCGGCCTTGACGCCGCTCTGCCGTTCCTCCGCGAGACCGGCAGTCACCATGCCGCGGCCGACCCGAACGCCGTCGGGCGCATGCTCGCAACCCTGGGCACGTCCACGGCGGCAGACGCCATCCGCTTCGCCGTCCTCACGGCAACGCGCGCGTCAGAGACCCGCAACGCCGAATGGTCGGAATTCGACCTTGCCGCGGCGACGTGGACCATTCCGGCCGACAGAATGAAAGCCGGCCGTGAACACCGCGTACCTCTCTCGCCGGCCGCTCTCGCCATCGTGCAGGCGAGATTCGACGCGCGCGCGTCGAATGATCGGTTCGTGTTCCACGGCCGCGAGACCGACAAGCCCATGGCAGACACCACCATGAATCGGCCGCTCAAGCCGTTCGACGGCGTAACCCTGCACGGCTTTCGTGCGACGTTCGCAACGTGGGCCGCGGCGACTGGCCGCGACCGGGAAGCACGTGAGCATGCCCTTGCTCACGCCGTGGGATCGACCGTGGAGCGGTGCTACCAGCGATCGGATCTCTTCGACCGGCGGCGTGAGCTCATGAATGCATGGGCGGAATTCCTGGGCGTCTAGCGCCCCGGCCGGCGACCCTTCAACGCCCCGTCCTACTCTGTAGGACGGGGCGTTTTCGTGCCTTGTCGTAGCCTGCTTGACACTCAGAATGCTGCCGGTGTAGGATGGTCTCCACGGTCCGGCAGCACCCGACCGCCACGAAGGTAGAGACGAAGTCGAAACTCTGTTTTCCTGGTGGAGGGAAGATGCTACTCACGGTTCGTCAAGTCTGCGACCGACTCAACGTCTGCCGCTCAACCGTCTGGCGACTGGCCAAGCACAACCCAGACTTCCCGCCGGCCGTGAAGGTCGGACGGGCCGTGCGCTACCGCGCCGATCAGATCGACGCATGGTCCACGGCCGGCGGTGCAACCCGGCCGCAAGCCGACGGCGACTCACGCCAGCATGAAGCGGGTGCAGCGTGAGACTCCACAACCACGTCTACGAGGGTACAGCAGCCTGCCGGCGGTGTGTCTGTTTCTCGCCGGCAACGAACACCTGCCGGCGCCGGTCGCCGGTCCACGGGGCAGACCCGTACCCAACCGTCGAACAAGACGGTTGGTGCGGCGAGTACTTGCCTGCTGGCCAAGCCATCCTCGACCGGCGGCAAGCACTGGCAGAAGACCGCAACCGACTCGAAGACCGCGCCGACTCGAAGGCCAACGACTTCACCGTAGGAACGGTCCAAGCGTGAAACGCCCCAAGACAACAGGCGACCTATGTCAGAGTGACTAGGTAGAAACGCCCCGGCCGGTTCGGAGAGGGAAACGAAACCGGCCGGGGCAGGCGAAGGAACATGAACAAGTCTGCCACAAGAGACGAATTACGTCAAGCGGGCATCGAAGTCGATGACGAATTCGGTGATATGGTCTTCACCGTACCGGTCTACTGCGACACGTGCAAAGAAGAAACACAGTGGAATGCATATAGTGAAATAGCAGACTACACGTGCCACGGGTGTTCCGAGAGAGAAGCGGCACACCAGATCGACTACCCCGACCCCGGCCGTAATGATCACGGCCGTTCAACCGTCGTAGAAGGTCTGACCGCGAGACTGGAAGATCTGGCGAACGCCCCAGTCGGAACCCGCGACAACGCATACATGGCGTTCATAGGGGCCGAAGTCGCAACTTCGCCCGCCGGCCGACTGACCGAGGAAGAGAGAGAGACAATAGCGCAACACCGCGTAGACAACGCGAAGTACGAAGACGGATCTCCAAAGCCGCCGAACGTCGCCGCTCCGCTCCACGCCAAGACTCTCGCCATGATCGCATGGTGCGAAGGCGAAGAGGCGAAGAAACCGGAACGCCGGGTTCAACAGAACACGAACGGCGCGCCGGCCGGGACGACTGCCACCGGGCCGACGGCCGGGGCGACTGCCGCCGAAGTCGCCGGCCTGAAAGCTACGATCAAGGAACTGCAAGAACAGATCGCCGGAAAGAAAGACGGCAAGGGCAAGGTCACCCTGCTACCCGACCAAGAGGGTGTGCGGTCACTAGACCCGGACGATCGGTGTTCGACTGACACCCTGCATGGATTCGTCAAGGCCCTTCAACTTGCAGACATCGAAGTCTGCAAGGTGATGCCGTCGGGGCACGTCGGCGTTCGTTTCGACGGCGACGATGGCATTCCAGAACGCTACACCCCGCGCGGTGAAGTCGAAGCACGAATGTTCGTTCGACTCAAGCAACGTGTCTCCGACACGGAGTCACGCCCGTACGCGATCCGTTCCTTCAATGAGCGGACCGAGCTGATCATGGAAGCGGCGCGCGCGAACAAGGTCACGTTCGAAACCGAACAAGACGAGGTCCGGTCGGCTTTGATGGGAGTGATCCAAGCCTTGCCGAAGGGCCATGTTCGAGTCGTAGACCTACTCCGGGAAGCGAAGGTCACACACAAGCCGGAAAGTCTGGCGAAGTCGCCGGAAGCGAAACTCATGCGTAAGCTACTCCGGGAAACCGGGTGGCACCCGCTTGAATACCCCGTTCGTTCCTACATGACCCCGCAGTCGAAGGGATCAGAGGCCAGTAACAAGTCGTCGGTATGGGTACTCGACACGGCCCTGAAGGTTGATCGTGTCTGGTACCCACCCGTCAACTGGCAGAACCCCGAGCCGATGACGATGGCAGAGTACAAGGCGCAACAGGCGGCACGGCGCAAGGCGAAAGCCGGCCAGCCGCAAGCGGACGAGGACGGTGACGTTCCCTTCTGACGGTCGATCCGCCGTGCGAGACCGTAGCAAACGTAGTAGATTCCGCCTGTTCATGGTCGGTGGACCGTAGCAAACGTAGCAAGACCGTAGCAGAATCGGACCATATGAACACAGGCCATTGCTACGTTTGCTACGTTTGCTACGGTCCTTACGCGCGTACCGGCGCGCGACCAATACTAGGGAGCGTAGCAGCCCTAGTATTGGTCCCTCCGGCCGGGCCGACTGCGAGACCGACGGGGCGGTTCGACTGCGAGTCGCACGGGCGAGCGGCGTCCGGTACGTCCTTCGGCCGGATCGCCGGCGCCGCCCCGCCCCGTTGCCGTCAACGTCGGCGAGAATCGCCCACAACGCGCGTCAACAGTCGGGGCGACTCATGGTCGCCGAACGGCTTGCCGGCCGTTGTGGGCGGCGTGGGACGGACTGTACGTGCGTTCTGTGGGCAGCGTCGAACGCGCCGTAGAGACTGGGCGGAGATATCCGGCTTGGGGACCCCTGCCGCGGACTTTCGCTTTTCGTTGCGAAGATCGCGCCTTTCCTGCGGATCGGGCGAACGAAACCGGCCCTTTTCGGCCGGCGAGACCCCCCCGGAAAGGCGAAAGTGGTAGACTGAACAGGCCATGAACGCCGAAAACCCGTACCGACTCCCGCCGACTGATGCGTTCGGCCGGCCGACCCGCTACATGGTCCACGTGAGCGGCGGCGCTACGAGCGCGTACATGCTGCGGATGATCATGGATGCCCACGCCGGCGCGCTGCCGGATCATGCGGTCGCGTGCTTCACGAACACCGGCAAGGAACGCGAAGAGACCTACGACTTTCTACGCGACATAGGCGACAACTGGAACGTCGATATCGTCTGGCTAGAGTATCGGCACTACGCCATGAGAAGCGGCGGTGCGAAGTCGCCGAAACATGACTTGGCGAGAGTGACGTATTCGACGGCGGCCAGACGTGGCGAGCCGTTTGCACAGTTGATCGCCAGTCGTACGTTCATGCCGAATCCGACCCGTCGAATCTGCACGTCTGTCCTCAAGGTCGAAACGGCCGACCGGTATGCACGTCGCCGGCTTGGATGGGTCAAGCCGTGGTCGGTGTTGGGCATCCGGCGCGACGAGCCGCAACGAATCGGAAAGGCGGTGACCGAGGCCTGCCGGTCTGTCTACCCGCTCTACGACGCCGGCGTAGACCGCGAGACCGTCAATGCATGGTGGTCCACGCAGCCGTTTCGACTTCGACTCCGCAGCGATCAGGGGAATTGTGACTTGTGTTTTCTGAAAGGCAAGGCCAAGCTGATCGGTCTAATTCGTGAAGATCCGAAACGAGCGGACTGGTGGATCGAACAGGAACGCCGGCAAGAGACCCGGCCGGGGCGCAAGCCGGAAAAGTCGGAACAGATGCAATTTAAGAAGGAATACAAGTACGCCGACCTTCGACGAATGGCCTTGTCTGGCGACTTGCTTGACATGGCGAACGAAAAAAGTGTAGAAGAGGAAGTGTCGTGTTTCTGCACGGAGTGATCATGCGGGCCGGGGCGCATGGTGAAACAACAGGCGACCTATGCTCCCGGATATAGGTAGAAGGAACAAGGCCAATGGCCTACGCACCGGACGAACCGTTGCCGGCCGGATTCTTCGACGGTCAAGAGACCGACGGCGAGACCGAGCCGACCGACAAGGAATTGTCAGACGAGGAACACGCCGCTTTGTACGAAGCGGAAGTCGTATCCGGTTCGCTGGCGTTGACGCCGGCGCCCCAAGAGTCTACGGCGCTAGAGTCAATTGACGATCTGTCTCGCCAACTCGCCGTAGCGACATCCATCGTGGAACGCGCCCACGTTCGGAAAGTCGCCAAGACTCTCACGGCCGCGGCGGTGATCTGGAAGTACAAGGAAGTCGCCGTGAAGTCTGCGGCCCTTCTCATGGACGCCGAACGGGTGATCGCCCAAGAGACCCCGAAGGGCAAGGGCGGGAAGCGTGCGGACGGCGAGCCGAACAAGGTCGATCTCCCCGACGGTCTCACGCCGGCCGAAATCAACAACATGCGTTCGGTGCATACCAGACTGACCGACGCCCAGTACGGCAGAGAAAGAACGTCGGCCGTGGAGTCGGGCGTAGTGCTCACTCGCGGCCTGCTCAAGGAAGCCGGAAAGCAAAGGCAACGCGAAGCACGGACGGCGGCCGCGAAGGAAGCCCACGAGGAAGCACGGCAGTCCGCCGCGGCCGGCGAAGGTCTGCCGCCGAACCTTCACGTCTGCCCAGTCGCCGACCTTCACGCTCACGTCGAAGCTGGCAGCGTGGACTACGTAGTGACCGATCCTCCGTACGGCGACGAAGAGATAGAAGCGGGTGTCTACCGCGACCTGTACGGGTTCGCCGTGCACGCTCTCAAGCCGGGCGGTCTGCTGCTCACGATGGTTCCGAACGGCGCGCCCATGGTGGACGTGCTTCAAGACGGCGTGCGGGCCGGTCTGGAATTCCGGTGTCTCATGGCCATGACACTCCCCGGCGGCAATCTCAAGCTGCACCGGGAACAGATCACTGTCATGTATCGTCCGTGGGCGGCGTTCTGGCATGGTCCACGGCCGGCCGACGTGGGGTACTCTCACAATCTCATACAGGGTGCTCTCTACAAGCCTTCGTACAAGAAGGATCACCCGTGGGGGCAGAACGAACAGGGAGTGCTCCACGTGCTTCGAGAGTGGATCAAGCGGCCGGGCGCCGTGGTCTGTGATCCGTTCGCCGGCGCGGGTTCAATCCTTCGCGCGGCGCAAACACTGGGGCACACTGTGATCGGCGGAGATATCGAACCGAAGTGCGTCGAAACCACCGCGGCAAAACTGGAAGCACCGGTCGATCTGTCGGTGCTTGACGACCCGATCCCGTCGCCGTTCTGGGGCTACGACGTGAAGGAAGATGGGCCGGCGTAGGATCTACGCTTCGACGGCGGAGCGTTGCCGTGCTTGGCGTGAACGCCGGCGTGCGGCAAGAGAAGGTCGGCCGGCGAGACCGCCGCTTGGCGAGGGTGCCCGGTCAGTAGTCGAATGGGCTGCGACTGCGTTACGTATTCCTCCGGGGCATGCTCTCGCCGGCCGGCCGTTTCGACTCGCACCCTGGCAGACCGCGTTTCTGCAAGACGCATTGACGCACCGTGAAAGCCTGTTGTGCGTGAGTCGAAAGAACGCGAAGAGTGCACTGGTCGCCGTGCTCATGCTCGCCCACCTTGCCGGCCCGCTTCGCCGTGCGGGTTGGCGGGCCGGTGTCTTGTCGGCGAGTAGAGAGAAAGCCGGCGAGTTGCTAAAGCAGATCGAAGCAATAGCCGTGGCGTCGAATCTCGCCGGTCTGACGGTGCGACGGTCGCCGTGGCCCGGCAGGGTGTTCGACAATGAGACCGGCGCAATCGTGGAGATTGAAGGCGCGGGCTATGCGTCTGGCCATGCGGCAGGCTACGACTTCGCCGTAGTAGACGAGCTCGGGCTGTTGCAGGAACGTCACAGGCCCATGGTCGCGGGCATGCGGAGCGCCGGCGCGGCGAAGAACGGCCGTTTCCTGTCCCTGTCGATACATGGAAGCGGGCCGTTCATTGACGAGATTCTGCAACGGGCCGGCGCGCCGGGTCTCGCCATACATCACTACCACGGCGACCCCGACCTTGCGCTAGACGATCCTGCAAACTGGAAGAAAGCAAACCCTGGGCTTTCGACGGGTATCGTGACCGTGGAGACTCTGCAAGACGAGTCCGCACGGGTGCTTGATACGCCGTCGGACCAAGCCTACTTTCGGGCGCATCACTTGAACCTACCCGGCGAGCCGGCCGGCGAGTTGATCGCCAGTCTGGAATCGTGGCGGCACTGCGAGACCGACGATCTACCGGACCGGGCCGGCCCGTGTTACCTGGGCATCGATCTTGGGGCGACCCGCTCATTCACTTCGGCGGCGGCCTACTGGCCAGAGTCGGGGCGACTCGACACGTGGAGCGCATGCGGTACCGACCCGGCGCTACCGGTGCGGTCGCGTTCGGACGGTGTAGGGTCTCTCTACGAACGCGCCCACGTCGCCGGCGACTTGTGGCTGCTGGCGGGCCGGATAACGCCAGTAGGCGCGTTCCTGGGGCGTTTACGGCCCGCTCTCGCCGGCGAGAGTATCAAGGCCATTGGATGCGACCGTTTTCGACACGCGGAATTGCTGGCCTGTCTCGCCGATCATGGCCTACGGTGGCGTCCGGTCTGGCGTGGTACCGGCGTGCGTGCGACCGAGGACGCGGTAAACGACATTCGTCGTTTTCAACGCGCCGTTGAAGGTCGAAGGTTGAGGGTCAAGCCGAATCTGTTGCTGCTGCATGCCATGGGCGAGTCTCACATTGTGAGAGACGCTACCGGCCGTGCCATCGCCATCCGCAAGGCGCGGCAACGTTCACGTATCGACTCACTTCAAGCGGCGGTGATCGCCGTCGGACTGGCGCCGGAGAGGAACACCGGCAAGCGGCTTGTGGTCCACGTGGCATAGGGGAGAAACATGCCGGTGATAAAAAAGGAGTCGACGTTTCGGGGGAGACCGAGCAAGAACAAGCCTACGTATGCAACACAGGCAATACTCGCAACGTGCCGTTCCTTCTACGACTCTGCTCAAGGGCCGGCGACGGGTGGTCGAAAAAGGAAGTGTGACCGGTGCGGTCGCCGGTGGAAGGTCTGCAAGTGTCCCCGCGACCAAAAGAACGGTGGCGCCCCGAACATGGGACGCGCGCCTACCAGCGACTGAGACGGCGGATACTCGACTCTCACGGGTGGCGTTGTTCGGCGTGCGGGCGCGCCGGCCGGCTTGAGTTGCACCATGTAGTGCCGTGGTCGGCCGGCGGGCCGGATACGCCAGAGAATCTAACGCCGTTGTGCCGTCCCTGTCACTTCGCCGAACACGGCGTGAAGCGTGGACCCGACCGGCGAGAATGGAAACAGGAATTGAAGCGGAGACTTGAATCATGAAACCGTTGCCGGACTGGCAGGCGACAAGTAGAAACGCCTACTTGACAAACGCTTCTCTGTTCCTTACAGTCGGCATATGACTACCAGTCAAACGCTCACAGTGAAGGCGAGTGAGATCCGTACTCGCCTGAACGAGATCGCCAACACCCCGGACGTTCTACCGGACGACCTACAAGCGGAAGCGGATCGACTCACGGCAGAGTATCGGTCCGTGGAAACGAAACTCCGCGCGGCCATCGTTGCGGAGTCGGAACAGGCGAAGCAAGCCGACGAGACCCTGAACGATGGCGAGCCCGACCCCGAAACCCGCGAGCTGCGAGCATTGCAGTCGAAGGTCACACTGGGGCGCTACTTGTCGGCGTTCGCCGATGGAACGGCCGTAGAAGGGGCGGAGCGGGAGCTCAACGAACATCGTGGTCTGGCACGCCATTCCGTAGTGCCGTGGGACGCGCTACTGCCCACTACCACGCCGGCCGAAGTCCGGGCCGACGTTCACACTCCGGGAGTGTCCACGGGAACGCCAGTGACACAACACCCGATCTTGCCGCGGGTGTTCGCCATGAGCGGCGTTTCGAGACTGGGCGTTTCAATGCCCATGGTCGGCGTGGGAACGGCGAGTTTCCCGGTGGTCACGTCTGGCCAGACTCCCGAATTCGTTGCGGCGGGCGCGGCGAAGGAAGCGGCCGGCGGTACGATCGCCGGCAACGTTCTGCAGCCGCAAAGGTTGCAGGCCCGGTTCACGTTCAGAGTCGAGGACACGTTTCTCACGGCCGGTCTGGAAGACGCCCTTCGGGCCGATCTGACGATGGCCATGAGTGACCAACTCGACAAGCAAGTACTGGGCGCCGGCGACAGTCGCGTTCGTGGCTTTCTGGCGACTTCGGCGAACGGCGGCCTGAACGACTATTCCGATCCCGGAAGCGTAGTGACGTACAACACCGCGGCCATGCAAGCCGCACGGGGCGTGGACGGGATCTACGCCGGTTCGGAGTCGGCTTGCTACTGGCTGGTCGGCGTGCAGTCGTACCGTACTCTCGCCGGTCTGATCCAGACTACCGGCGACGTGAGCGCGACGGAGAGACTTCGACGGCTGCTCTCCGGTTTCATGGCGAGCGCGAACATTCCCGCCCCGACCGGCAACGTGCAGTCTGGCATTCTCGCCAAACTGGGAACCGGCGCAATGAACGCCGTATGCCCAGTGTGGGAAGGTCTGAAGCTGATCCGTGATGAGAAGTCGGCGGCTTCGACCGGCGTAGTCGCGGTCACTGCGCTGGCGTTCCACAACTTCGCCATCCTTCGACCGGCCGGGTTCGTGAGAACGAAACTCAAGCTGGCGTGATCTCTCATGGCAACCTTTCGCGCGCCGGTCGAAGTACGAGCCGGCGACAACGGCAGTCCGGGGCGTCTTGTGGGCGTGCTCATGCGCTACGACTCTCCCGGTCTGCACGGGTCTGAAAGGTTTGCCGTGGGGTCTCTCTCATGGCCTACAAACGGCGTGCGTATCGACGTGGACCATGCGAGCTCGCCGGCCCGGGGCAACGTGCAGCCGCCGATCATGCGGGCCGTTCCCGTTCTGTCAGAGGACGGGTCCGAAGTCATGATCGACGCGCCGTTGCCGGATACTTCGACGGCGCGTGATCTCGCCGTGCTCATGCGTTCCGATCCTCCGCTCTACTCCGGGTTGAGCGTTGAATTCCGCATGCTCAAGGAACGGCGCGAAGGGAACATGCGCGTAGTGGAGTCGGCCCTACTGGTCGGGGCCGCTCTCACTGACACGCCGGCTTACCCCGACACTTCGGTAACGGTTCGAGACCGGCAGGCAAGGCGGCGCCGCATATGGCTTTGACGGCGGCGCAACTGGCGACCGCTCTTCGCATCCATGTAGCGGACCCGGACGACATCGCCGATCCCGGGCTGGTCGAAGCGGCGCGCCTGCTGGCCATTGCGACTCCACTAGTGACCGCCGAATTGAACGGGTCTACCACGTGTTCACCTTCTATCGTGGACGAGGCCATAATTCGCGTTGCGGGTCACGTCTTCACGAACCCGAACGTCTACGGTCACGTCGAAGGTCTGCAAGCCGTACATAGTCTGAAGACCTACGTAGCGCCGGCCGCGGCGTCTGTTCTTCGGCAGTCGGGCGCGCGTGCTTTGCTTGGGGCGTGGCGGAAGAGGACCGCATGATCTCACTGGGCATCAGTCGGCCGCCGGTCGAAGTGAGAACAGACGCAACCGACCTTGCGATCGACACCCTTCTAGCGTCAATCACTGGCACGTCTGTATCGACGTGGGCGGCCGGCGCCGTGGAGATAGCTGCTGGCCTGTGGAGTCGTGCGCTATCGACGGCGACCATTCCGGCCGGCGCGCCGATCACTTCGAGTTGGCTTGCCGAAGTCGGCCGCGACCTTGCGCGTCTTGGCGAAGTGGTCTATCTGTTGGACGTGGCGAACGACGGCCGGCAACGTCTGTTGCGCGCCTACGTATCCGACATATCCGGCGACACCCCGGACCCGTCGGACTGGTGGTATCGTCTGACGATATGCGGACCGAGGACTACCAAGACGGTTGTAGCGCCGTCCGCTTCCGTGGTCCATGTTCGATACGCGACCGAACGGTATGCGCCGGCCCGCGGCATCCCGCCCCTGCAGTATGCCAGTCTGACCGGCGTACTCACTGGCAATCTCGAACAGGCGCTAGGCTACGAGACCGGCGGCGCGGTGGCGAGACTGATCCCTTTGCCGGAGGGTTTTTCGGGGATTGAAGAATTGAAGTTGGACATTCGGGGCGCGAAAGGTCGAACACTGCTACCAGAGTCCACGGCCGGCGGCTACGGCGACAAGCACGGCGCGCCGCGGCGAGACTGGCAACCCGAACGTCTTGGTGCCGATCCTCCAATGGCACTAGTGACCCTGCGGAAGGAAGTCGAAAACAGCGTGCTGGCGTGCTTCGGCGTTCCCGCTTCGATGGGGCCGGCCGGCGTATCCGACGGTACCGCCATGAGAGAGTCGCTACGGCGCTGGTGGACTACCACCATGACACCCGTTGCACGTCTGATCTCCGAAGAGTTGGGGCGCGTGTTCATGCGGCCGGTGCCGTTGACGTTCGGTCACTCTGCCAGTCTTGCCGACATAGCTGCTCGCGCGCGTGCTGTCCACATTCTGACTCAAAGCGGTCTGTCACTGGAAGACGCCATGCAACGGGCCGGGTGGGAGTAGGACCATGACAAGACGTTTCGACGTGACTACGACGCCCGTGAACATGATCACGGCGTTGTCTCTGACCGACGGCAACAGATATCTGATCGAGCCTGTCGCCGGCCGGCGGCCGGTTCGTATGTGGGAGTCTGTCAACGCCCCGACAGACTTGAGCGCGTTCCATACCGTACCGGCCGGGGTGCCGTGGGAAGTGACGGTCGATACTTCTCAAGGTCTATGGCTATGGTGTTCTGTTTCGGCCGGTTCGTCCGTGGTCGTAGTGTCGGACGCATCATGATCTCATGTTCACGCCCACGGCAATCGAAGTCTGCCGCCTGCAAACGATTGCTTGGGCGTGGAGACTGATCGGCGCTACCCGCAGTCCTCTCAACTCGCCGTCGGAATGGTCGGGCTGGTCGGTGTTCGACCCCGACGATGATCGCCGGCGCTACGCTTCGCGCGCGCGTGAAGGTCTGTGTACGCGGTGCGGGAAGTGTCCACCCCGGCCGGCGCGCCGGTTGTGCGAGTCTTGCGCCGTCGATCAAGCGGCGCGCGCGAAAGCCCACCGGGAGCGCCGGCGTGGACATTAGAGAGACCGGATCGCCGTATGTCTGGTGTGTGGCATGCGGCGCGTTGCCGGCGGAGATCATGCCCGACGGGTGGCATTGCCGGCGGTGCGGCGGCCGGCCGGCCGGCCGTGGAGACCGGCCGGCGAAGATCATGCTGCTCGACGGTCGGCCGACGGTCGGCAAGCCGGCCGTGGACCATGCCCACGTCGCCCCTGACGCGCGCGCGCGCGCGAGCTAGTACCTGCCATGCTCCCGGCGCCGGGGCGCGTTCCTGGGGCGCCCCTTGACGTTTACGCTTGACGCCCCTTGACGCCCGTGCTAGTCTCGCCGGCAACGGTCGGATCACCCGACCGGAAAGGGGCGAACGATGGGACACGATCATGCTGCCCTGCCGGTCTACCGCGGTGGGGCGTGAGTAGGCTGCAACCGTCACAGATCCTTCGGCTTCTGGAAGGTTCACTTCACGTACGCTTTTCCAAGCGCGAATATGAAACCGCGCCGGGGCGCATGGCGGAGCTACTGCGCGACGTGCTGATCTGTCGGCGTGAGTTGGGGATCACCCCCGATTGGCCACTCGAATCGTGGCCAGATCCGCCCCTGAGCGTAGTGGAGTCGGACACGGTCGATTCGGAGTCTGACTCATGAGATCGGCACGTTCAACAATCCGGCGACCATCAGTGAAGTGGTCGCGTTCCCGGGGAGCATACCGGGGCGGTAGGAAGTGTAGGGGGGGGAGACCATGACTACCGAAGAGAAGGTAGACAAGGCTTTGAGCCTGTTGGCGACACTGCAAACGTCGATCGACGAACTTCGAGATCTGATCGACAGACTGACCGGCGGTCTCGAAACGCGGTCTGGCGGCGAGCCGAAACCCAAGCCGCC
>CBDEST010000002.1:0-24746 GCA_965242625.1 Bryobacterales bacterium
CGGCCAGTCGGTCGGCGTCGGTCCGGATGCGGGCCGCGGCCCTCTCCAGCACCTCGGCCCGGTGCGGGTTGGAGGCCCGGGCCCACACCCCGGAGTCGAAGGACCGCCGGGCCGCGGCCACGGCTGCGTCCACCTCGGCCGGGGTGGCCTCCAGCCAGGCGGCGGGCTCGGCGCCGGTGGAGGGGTCCAGCACCGGGCGAGCCGGGCCGTCGCCCCGCTCGGCCCCGTCGATGAGCTGGCAGTACGGGTCCGACGAGATCCAGCCCGGATCGATCCGGGGAGCGGCGGCGTCGGTGACAGTGGCAGTGTCGGTAGTCATGGCCCGGATTCTGGCACGCGGGCCTAGACCTCACCCCGGTCGGCAGACATGAAGCGAGGCGGTAACTCCAGAGTTCGACAGTCCAAAGTTCAGGGGTGGTGCATATTGAACCATCCCCGGTTATATTCGCACCGATATGCAGCTTGAACTGGAGCGGGTTGAAGTCCTAGAACTACTGGGAATGATTCTCGTTCATCTGGATATAGCCCAAGAGGATGGGGAGATATCCCCAAGAGTGGCCATGCTCATGCACATTCGGGACAAGCTTGCAGCACTTCTAAGGGAGGGACAATGAGCTACTCCGCAGCAAAGGCGCTGGCCGCGGAAGCGATCATGGACAAGTACCGCAACGGTGCCGACGGCGAGATCGGCGCTGCGCTGGCCGTGGTCGGACTGAGCGCAGAACGCGCCGCCAAGGAGGCAGAGTTCCGTGACGACATGATCCGGGTCGCTCATCGGGTCGGGGCCTCGCTCCGCCAGATAGCCGAAGTGTCGGGCCTCGGGCGCAAAGCCGTGACCGCGATCACTCAAACCGACCCGCCGGGGAGCTGACCGGATTCCAGCCAGCGTCAGCACCCAGATGCTGGGAAATGGTGACGAGTGAACGCCGACGGTGAGGCCGGAGCTGACATGAGCGGGCCGGGCGCCGATGCGGACCGGGGCGGCGCCTCGGCCAACGGCGGCGGCTTCGAGTCCGCCGGACCGGGCCCGGATCGGGCCGATCTGCTGATCGTGGGCGGCGACGTGGTCACCATGAATCCTCGTCGGGAGGTGCTGGTGGGCGGGGCGGTGGCGGTACGGGGCCAGGTAATCGCCGAGGTGGGGGCCGCCGCCGAGCTGACCGCCCGCCATCGGGGGGCGGCGGTGATCGACGCCTCGGGGGGCGTGGTCACTCCGGGCATGGTCAACGCCCATCAGCACCTGACCGGCGACCCGCTGATCCGAAGCTGCATCCCCGATCTGCTGCCCCCCGGCGCCTCCATCTTCGAGTGGTCGGTGCCGGCCCACGGAGCCCACACCGGCGACGACGACGAGCTGTCCGCGCTGCTGTCGTCGGTGGAGAACCTGGTCAACGGGGTGACCACCGCGGTGGAGGCCGGCACCGTGGCCCACCCCGACCGGGCCGCGGCCGGCATGGAGGCGGCCGGGATCAGGGGCACGATGGGCACCTGGGGCTGGGACATCGAGCAGGGCCCGTTCGCCGCCCCCGCCGACGAGGTGCTGGCCCGCCAGGCCGCGGTCCTCGACGCCCACCCGAAGGGGGGGCTGGTGGAGGGGTGGGTGACGCTGGTGGGCCACGACCTGGCCTCCGACGAGCTGCTGGCCGGGGCGGCCGATCTGGCCCGGGCCCGGGGGGCGGGGCTGACCATGCACATGTCGCCCACCTCGTCGGACCCGGAGCGCTACCTGGCCCGCACCGGGCGGCGGCCCCTGGTCCATCTGGACGCCCTGGGGGTGCTCGGCCCCCATCTGCTGATCGGCCACGGGGTGTGGCTCGACGAGGCCGAGGTGGAGCTGGTGCTGGCCACCGGCACGGCCATCGCCTACTGCCCGTGGGCCTACCTGCGGCTGGGCCAGGGGGTGACCGGCCAGGGCCGCCACGCCGAGATCGTCGAGCGGGGGGGCCGGGTGGCGCTGGGGTGCGACGCCTCCAACGCCGGGGATTCCTGCGACATCCTGCGGGCCGCGGCGCTGGCCGCCGGCATCGCCCGCGACGCCAGGGTGGACCCGGAGCGCTTCGGGGCCCACATCGCCTTCGAGTTGGCCACCGTGGCCGGGGCGGAGGCCATCGGGATGGGCGACCGGATCGGCTCCATCGAGGCGGGCAAGCAGGCCGACCTAGTGGTCCACGACACCTCCGGGCCGGGCTGGACCCCCCGGGGCGAGACGGCTCTGCAGCTCGTGTGGGGCACCGACGGCCGGTCGGTGCGTGACGTGGTGGTGGCGGGCCGTCCGGTGGTGCGAGACGGGGTCTGCGTCACCGTGGACCCGGACGAACTCCGGGACCGGGCAGCCGAGGCCCAGCGGTCGCTGCTGGCCCGGGCCGGCCTGGAGATCCCCCACCGCTGGCCCCACATCGACTGCCGCTAAGAAGGATGCCGGAGCCGCGGGGTCGGGGCCGCGGGCTGCGGGGTCGGGACCGCGGGCTGATACCTCGGCCTAGAAACGAAACTCGGTGTCCCGGAACCCCCATTGGCGCATGTCGCGGTGGATGGCGTCGGCTTGGGCCGGAGTGATCCGTTCCTCGCTCACGGCTCTTACCAACAGCTTTCGGATGCGCTCGATGGGCCGGGCCGGGTCGAGGGCGCGAAGAGCAGCCAAGGCGTCGTTGTCGTCGCTGGCCAATACCAAGTCTCTGGCGACGGCGGCCGCGATGCAGCTCGCCTCTCCGAAGTCGATGGAGCGTCGGAGCCCCAGCCCCCTAGCGCTATCAGCCGACGTGAGGCTGACGTATACATCCATTTCGGCAGCGCTGAGCTCAATCACTTCGAGCCTGTCCGAGGCGTACAACTCGGCGATGCGTCCGAGCCGGGCCACCGCGGTGATGGCCGCGTCGCGTTCTGCCTGGGGCAGCCGAGGGTCCGAACCGCGTTTTCGGTAGTAGTTCAAACACCCCGAGATCTCGCAGAGCGCTGCCTCATCCGGGGGTTCGTGGGCGGCCCCGGCCGTCTCGTCGGGGTCGAATATGACGCTGGTGGTCATCAGCGAACCGGCGGAGAGATCGACGAGAAGGTCGAGTTCGCCGACCAAGGCGAAATAGAGGAGAACGACGGTATCGAAGACAATGGGCGGATCATGTGAAGACATGTTCGTACTCGGATATCTCTCGCTCAGTCTCCTCGTTGGGTTCAGCCGCGAACTCCTCCTGGGCGACGATCCGGGTCACTTCGGGGATGGTGAGGCTCATGTGCGAGGCGGCCGTGGGCACCGAGATCTCCCCGGCGGCGACCGCCATCCGGACGAGGCGCAGGAAACGTCTCGGGAAGCGGGCGATCCGCCACGCTTGGGGGTCTTGGCCGTATTCCCGGTCGGCCGGCTCGTAGCCCAGCGACCGGGCCAGCAGAACGGGACGGACCCGGCGGAAATCGGCGTAGGTCTGGTGGTCGATCATCTTCGCTTGGCGGAGCCTGACCAGCGTCATCGCCCAAGAGACGTTGAAGTAGCGCTGGATGCGGACGGCATCGGCCGGGTCGTCGATCTTGGCGTCCATGTCGTATTCCTCCATGAACCGCCGCATTCCCTCGGCGGGCATGAGGAACTCCGAGGCGAAGGCGTCGGCGAAGCGCTCGAGGGGGTTCTTGCGCGAGGTGGACACCGAGACCCCTCGGCTGTGGAACAGGGCGTGGGCTAGTTCGTGCGCGACGGTGAAGCGCTGGCGTCCCGGCGTTGTCATCATGTTGACCACGATGGCGAAGCCGACGCCGGGATGGTTGAGAAAACCCCCCGACACGCCGGTTCTCAGGTCTTCGCCGAGGCCGGCCCTGAAGACGGTGACGCCCAGCAACTCGGCGGCCTGGTCCACATCCGGCACGGGGCCGAGGCCGAGACGCAGCCACGAGCGGACCTCTTCGGCCTTCCGCCGGGCATCGTCTTTGCTGCGGAAGTTCTGCGACTGAGGGAAGGGCGACTGCCTGAGCCCTCGCACCTCGAAGCCGAGCTGGTCGGCCAGGCCAGCGTAGAGATTCAGGAAGCTGGTGAAGTCCCGCAGCCCGGGCAGCGTGGACGCGGGGAGACTCTCGGCCCGATACAACATCTCGGCCAAGGCGTCGGGCTCGTTGGGCTCGCGCCCGCGGGTCAGCCGCTCGGGGTCGAGCCGGTAGAGCCGGGCCAGCGCGGCGAGCTGTCGAGCATTGGGATGGCGCTTGCCCGACTCCCAGTAGCTGACCATGGCCCGGTTGACCCCGACGAAACGAGCGACGTCGTCCTGCGACAGGCCCGCCTCTGCCCGGGAGCGGACGAACCCCTCTCCTTCAACCATGCTCGCTCTCTCCTTCGCCATGCTCACCCTAGAGGTTACGCAGATTCCTTGCTTTACGAATTTACGCTATCAGCTAGGATTACGGAATAATAGTAACTTCTTGCCTTCGCGGGAGCCCCTGCTGTCCGACAACTTGCCGTGCTTGGGATCGGACTCGCTGTCGGCTGTTGGCCCGAGGGAACGGCGGCGGGCGAGCCCGGCTAGGGTCGCCGGTCGTCCGATTCCCCGGTCTGGAGGAAACATGAAGGTCGCCGTCGTCACCGGTCCGGGCTCGGTCGAACTGCGCGACGAGCCCCGGCCTCGGCCCGGACCCGACGACGTGGTGGTTGAGGTGGCCGCCTGCGGGCTGTGCACCATGGAGCGGCGGCTGTTCTCGGGGACCAAGCGGATCTACCCGGTGGCACCGGGCCACGAAGCGGCCGGACGGGTGACAGAGGTGGGCGAGGCCACGGCCGGCCTGGACGGGTCGCCCCGGGTGGGCGATCTGGTCACCATAGACCTGCTGACCCGCTGCGGCACCTGCCGCATGTGCCGCCGGGGCCGCAGCGCCCTGTGCAAGCGGCCCCAGGGCGGCGCTTTGAGCGACGGCACCATATCGATGGGGGCCGGGCTGTCGGAGGCGGTGCGGGTGGCCGCGGCCCAGACCTTCCCGGTGGGCGAGATCCCCGTGGAGCACGCCACCATGGGCGAGCCGCTGGCCTGCGTGGTCCACTCGGTGCGCCTCAGCGGGTTCCGGGCCGGCGACCGGGTGGCGGTGATCGGCGCCGGCTACATGGGCCGGCTCCACCTGGCCGTGTGCCGGGCCTGGGGGGCGGCCTCGGTGGGTTTCGTGGACGTAAGCGAGACGCGCCGGGCCGAGGCGATGGCCGCCGGGGCGGACCGGGCGGCCGCCCCCGACGAACTCGGCGGGGTCGGCAGTCCCAGCGGGCCGGGCCGTTCGGGAAACTCCGACGACTCCAACGGCTGGGCCGGCGGCCACGATGTGGTGTTCGTCACCGCCGGGGTGCCCGGCACGGTGGAGGCGGCCCTGGACCTGTGCGACGACGGCGGGTCAGTGGTGCTCTACGGGGCCTTCCCGGCCGAGGTGACCGCCTCGGTGGGGGTGGACCGCATCCACCATCACGAGCTGTCGATCATCGGGGTCTACAGCCAGGAGCCCTCCGACTGGCGGACCGCGGCCGGGCTGCTGCGCTCGGGGGCGCTGGCCGCCGACCTCGACCGGCTGGTCACCGCCCGCTACGGGCTGGACGACGTGGCCGCAGCTCTGGAGCAGGCCGCCTCCTCCCCGGTGTACCGGGTGCTGGTCGGCTGATGCCGGCTGTCGTCCCCCTCGGCTCGCCGTCCCGCTGACCGCCCGCACCGGCGCCATGGCCACCACCGTCGTCGTCGGCGTGGACTTGGGCAGCAGCGGGGTACGGGCCGTGGCCGTGGACCGCGGCGGCAAAGTGAGAGCCTGGACCCGCCAGCGCTTCGACGGGGCCGAATCCTGGCCGCCGGGCCGGGCCGATCCCGAGGTCTGGCTGGCCGGGCTCGGTCGGGCCCTGGGCGAGGTCGGCGGAGGGTTCGACATCGCCGCGGTGGGGGTGGGCGGCCAGAGCCCCACCACCGTGCCGATGAGCCACGAGATGGCCGTCACCTGCCAGCACCCGGCCGGCAACGGGCTGGACCGGATCGGCCAGCACCTGGCCCAGCGCCGGTTCTTGGAGGCCGAGCTGGGCCGTGAGGTCGTCCCCGCCCAGAGCTGGGACTGGGCTCTGCGCCAGCTCGGGGCCGGCGCCGTGCAGGGCCTGTGGTCCGACGAGGACCCGATCCCCGGCTACGGCCAGCCGGTGGGGGTGGGGGTGGTGATCGGCCACGCCGACGGATCGCTGGGGCTGGCGGCGGGGACGCCGCTGGTGAGCGGGTCCAACGACGCCTACATGAGCTTCTGGGCCGGGGGCCTGGGCACGCCGGGCCGGGGCCACGACCCCGGCGGTCGCACCGGCGGGGTGGGGGTGGCGGTGGCCGCCGCCGACCGGCCCCCCGAAGTGGTGGGGTTCCACGGCATCGTGGCCGGGGTGGAGGTGGTGGGCGGGCCGGTGAACGGCCACGGCGAGCTGCTGGAGTGGTGGTCGGCGCTGTCGGGCCGCTCGGTGGCCGACCTGCTGGAGCGGGCCGCCGCCGTGCCGCCGGGGGCGGGCGGGGTGCTGGTGCTCCCCTACCACGACGGCGAGCGGGCCCCCCGCTGGGAGCCCCGGCTGCGGGGCGAGATCCACGGGCTGAGCTTCGAGACCGGGGCGGCCGAGGTGGCCCGGGCCGTGCTGGAGGCCGCCGCCTACGGCCTGCGCCACATCTGCGAGGGGCTGGGGGCGGCCGGGATCGCCCTGGAAGTGCTGGGCACGGGGGGCTCGCCCGCCCTGAGCAGGCTGTGGGGCCGGATCAAGGCCTCGGTGCTGGAGGTGCCGGTGGAGGCGCCGGAGCGGCCCGACCAGCTCTCGGCCCGGGGGTGCGCGCTGGCCGCGGGGGCGGCGGTGGGCTGGTGGGACGGGATCGGCGCCGCCGACATGGACTCCTGGCCGCTGCCGCCCATGCACCGGATCGACCCCGAGCCCGACCCGGCCTACCGTGACGCCTACCGCCGCTTCGTCGAGGCCGGCGACGCGGCCACAGCCCGACTGGTGGAAGGCTGAGGCCCGCCAAACACCGAGAACCGAGCAAGGAGACTGAAATGGTGAACCCGCTGATCTTCGTCGATCTGCCCACCCCCGACCCCGAGGCCACGTCGCAGTTCTACGAGAAGCTGTTCGACTGGAAGTACAAACGCCGCCCGGCCGGTGAGTTCCACGAGGTGCTGCCGGGGGTGAAGCCCAACCTGGGCATCCACCTGGAGACGAAGCCGGTCACCGGCCCGGTGCCCCGGATCTACGTGATGGTCGACGACCCGCCGGCCAAGCTGGCCGAGGCGATGGAGATGGGCGCGGCCAAGATGTGGGACGAGTTCTACTGGGAGGAGTTCGACGCCCGCCACGCCGCCTTCCGGGACCCGTGGGGCAACGAAGTGGTCCTGTGGCGCAACAAGGGCACCTACGTCCCCGGCTCCGCCTCCGAGAAGAACGCGTAAGCTCGAGCCGCTTGCGAGCCCGTCGAAACCGGAGGATCGCTGAGTGGTCACGATCACACTAGAGTTACCGATATGATCGGTACCGCCTCCGTCTCAACGCCGACTGGGGCGCCGACGGCGGTGGATCTGTTCGCCGGCGCGGGCGGAGCCACCCAGGGGCTGTCGCTCGCCGGGTTCCGCGTCCTGGCTGCCGTCGAGAACGACGCCGACGCGGTGCGGACGTTCGAAGCCAACCACGAGGGCGTCCGAGTCTTGGCCGAGGACATCGCGAACGTCTCCCCCGAGGATCTGCGGCAGGTCCTCGGCCTCGCCCGGCGCGATCTGACTCTCCTGACCGCGTGCCCGCCCTGCCAGGGTTTCTCGACGCTTGGGGCGAGGAGGCGCGACGACGCCCGCAATGACTTGGTGGCGGAGGTGTGGCGGTTCGCCCGGGCACTGCTTCCCGAAGCGGTGCTGGTGGAGAACGTGCCCGGGTTGGCCAACGACGCCCGCTGGGACGACCTGTGCTCTCGGCTGGACGACAGCGGCTACCGAATACGTCATTGGATCGTGGACGCCGCCGACTTCGGCGTACCGCAGAGGCGGAGGCGACTGATCGCCGTCGCCGTTCGCGGGGATGCCGCGGCCCGGCTCCCCGACGATCTGCACGAGGCGCTGCCGGCCTCGTTTCGGCGGGAACCGGCCCATGCCCGCGACGCCATGGCCGAGGCCGGCCCGGTGGAAGGGACCGAAGACCGATGGCACCGGCCCCGAAACCTCACACCGGCGGTATTGGAACGAGTGCGCGCCATCCCCGCTGGCGGTGACTACTTCGACCTGCCCGAAGATCTGCAGCTCGAATGTCACAAGCGGCTCCGCAGCCGAGGCCGGACAGCCTCGACGGGCCCCTATAGCCGCATGTCATTGGAAGGGCCCGCGCCGACGATGACCACCCGCTGCACCACCGTCTCATGCGGCCGCTTCATTCATCCGACCGAAGACCGAGGCATCAGCCTGCGAGAGGCCGCCCTTCTCCAGACCTTCCCGGTTGACTACCAGTTCGTCGGCTCCCACGAATCCGTAGAGCGTCAGATCGGAAACGCCGTGCCCGTAGAGCTGGCCCATGCCCTAGGCTTAGCAATACGCAACATTCTAACACATGAGAGTTGCTATGTCTGAGAACAATATCTCCGACCTCAATATAGACCCAAACACTCACCACACCAAACCAGACGATCTCCATGAAACTCAAAGATATATATGTGACGACATGAAGAACACATGGGCAGTTTTGTGGGGATGGCTCGAAGCAATAACTCGTAAAGCGTATCTACTTTTAGCTACCGCTACGGCAATCGTTGCGATATTTTTTACTCTACAACCAAGCGATACATATCCACTTATGCTAATACCTCCTGCCTGTGTCATATTAGGAGCACTGCCTTGCGCTGTTCCTGCATTACTGGCCATTAGAGGCGAATGGGATGGGCTTAGCTGGTCGGAGCACTCTGAACTTTCTTATGATAAAGTTTTGAAACAATCGGGCCAAATGTTAGAGAATAATATAGATGAACTATGGAAGGGGTATCAAAGTTCTAGGCGGTGGCTACGTCGAGGACGAAAATTTTTGTTAGGCGGCATAGCAGCGGGCACATGTTCATATATTATGATCGCCGCTATCGAGTCCCAATAGAATAAAGCCATGGACAGCCAAGCAAGTGAAGAAACACCGAGCCCTTCCAAAGAGGATAAGACCGAGGAAAACCCAAAGAAAGAATCTGGACGCACTGTTGTTTCTGGCGGGTATTCGTTAGAGGGAGAGTTCAGTGCATCGGGCGGATTTTATCTTCGTTGTGGAAACTGTGGTCATCGACAAAAGGTTAGTCTCAAACAAAGAGAAGTTACTTGCTCCAGTTGCAACACAAGCCATACGATGCACGAATCGCCGCCTCGGTTGGGCAAGGAAGAAATTGTTGAGCCTACTGAGGCTGTAGACGAATACGCTAATTTCAAAATCTGCAGGTGTGGTTGGGTTGATGACCGTGTGCTGGATTTCCCCCCAGTCTATTTTGACACAGTGGTTGATGCTTTACAGGAGTGGTCTGACACTTCTACAGATATTGCCCACCATCACCAATCAATAGGTTGGAAATGGCCGCTCAAAGAGTTGCCTCGTGAACATCCACCAAACTGCCTTACCAAACTTATAAGTCGAGTAGTTCCATTTGACACACCCTCACGACGAATTGATGGCGTAGTTGTCGTTTTTGATCCCCACTCTCTAGACAACTGGTATGAAAAGTATAGAGAAGGATTATCTAGATTAAGAATGTTCTGTGAACACTCTAAAATGCCTAATCTGTCTTGGGCAAGCACCCATCCTATAGAAGGCGAAGGTTATTTGGAGTTTCTTCCACCCAAGCCAGACGGCTTATACGCTATAGCATCAATACCAGATACTGCACACGGGCATCACATACTTAAAGATCCACAATCTCCCTTATCGTCGTTGCAGTCGTCAACCGAGCTAAACGATGTCACGGTGGGGGACAACAGAGAGGAATGGGCGTAGCGGGGTAGATGGTTCTTGTTGAGTCGCCTCGGGCGGTTGCCGTTCCTGAGCAGGGGAATTTGGTTCGGGTGCGGGACCGGTTTTGGGTGGTTGAGTCCGTCGTCGCCTCCGATCCAGTGTCGGCGCCGAACGGGCTGGCGGCCGTTGATGCGCCGCCGGTCCACCACGCGGTCGGGCTCGTTCCCATCGACGACAAGGGCGGCCCCGAACCGCTCACCGTCTACTGGGAGGTGGAGCCCGGCACCGAGATCCGGCCCCAGTCCGCCCTGCCCGACCCGGCCGAGGGGCTGGACGACGCCGAGACGTTCTCCGCCTTCCTCGACGCGGTGCGCTGGGGGGCGGTGGCCTCGGCCGACCCCTCGGCCTTCCAGGCCCCCTTCCGGGCCGGGATCGACATCGAGGACTACCAACTCCTGCCGCTGGTCAAAGCCCTCACCATGCCCCGGGTGACCATGCTCATCGCCGACGACGTCGGCCTGGGCAAGACCATCGAGGCCGGCCTGATCGCCGAGGAGCTGGTGCTGCGCAACCAGGTGAAGAAGATCCTGGTCATCTGTCCGCCCAGCCTGTGCGGCAAGTGGAAGGCCGAGATGGGCGAGAAGTTCGGGCTGGGCTTCGAGGTGATCGACACCGACTACGTCCGGCGGCTTCGCCGGGAGCGGGGCGTGGCCGTCAACCCGTTCCGGTCGCATCCCCGGATCATCGTGTCGATGGAGTGGGTGAAGTTCGACTCCCAGATGCGCTGGTTCCGGGAGTTCCTGCCGCCCGACCCGAACATCTACCCCCGGGCCTTCGACCTGCTGATCGTGGACGAGGCCCATCAGATCGCCCCCGCCGCGGTGGGCCGCTACGCCAAGGACTCGCTGCGCACCCGGGCGGTGCGCGAGCTGGCCCCGCACTTCGAGCACCGGCTGTTCCTCACCGCCACTCCCCACAACGGCTACCCCGAGTCGTTCCAGTCGCTACTGGAGCTGCTCGACCCCAACCGCTTCGCCAAAGGCGTGCCGGCCACCGGCCAGGAGCGGGACGCGGTGATGGTCCGGCGGCTGAAGTCGCACCTGCGCAGGCTGCTGCCCGAGGCCGGCTCGCGCCTGCCCGAGCGCCGCATCAAAGCCATCGAGGTCGATTTCAGCGGAGACGAGCGGGAGACGTTCCGGCTTCTCGACGAGTACGCCGCCGCCCGGCGGGCCATGTCGGCCGACCAGGCCGAGCAGGCCGCGGCCCGGTTCATCACCCTGCTGCTGAAGAAGCGGCTGCTCTCCTCCCCGATGGCGTTCAAGCACACCCTGGACCAGCACATCCAGACCATGAACCGGGCCTCAGCCCGGCGAGCCTCGGCCCAGGCCATCGAAGAGGCCGCCGCTGCGCTCGACGCCGAGGCCGAGGACGACGACAGGCTCGACGAGCTCACCCACCAGGCCCTGGCCGTGGCCGCCTCGGCCCTGCCCACCCCCGACGCCGACCACGAGGTGCTGCTGGCCCGGATGCGGGCCCGGGCCGGGGCCGGGTCGCTCACCCACCGGCCGCCCGGCCAGATCCTCGAGCAGCTCAGGACCAGGGCGGACGACAACTACCGCCGCCCCGACACCAAGACCAAGCAGCTTCTCGACTGGATCGGCAAGGTCTGCTACCCGGACGGGGCTTGGAACAACGAGCGGGTGATCGTCTTCACCGAGTACCGGGCCACGCTGAACTACCTGCTCGAGATGCTCACCGCCGAGCACCCGAACCGGCCGCCGATGCGGGACCGGGTGGAGGCGTTCCACGGCGGCCTCGACCGCGATGAGCGGGAGCGGATCATCCGGGAGTTCAACTACAACCCGGCCGCCACCAAGGTCCGCGTCCTGTTGGCCACCGACGCGGCCTCCGAGGGGATCGACCTCCATCGGCAGTGCCACCGGCTGGTTCACGTGGAGATCCCTTTCAACCCCAACCGGATGGAGCAGCGCAACGGCCGGGTGGACCGCCACGGCCAGAAGAGCCCTCACGTCGAGATCCACCACTTCGCCGGTGCGCTGGGAGACGGCCCATCCGACGCCGCCGAAGCCATCGGCTACGACCACACCTTCCTGCTCCGGGTGGCCCGCAAGGTGGACGAAATCCGCGACGACCTGGGCGCGGTGTCGCCGGTGCTGGCCGAGCGCATAGAGGCCCGGATGCTTCGCCAGGGCGGCGACAGCCTCGACATCGACGACCTGATCGCCGACCGGCGAGACAAGGCCCGAGTGGACCTCAGACGACTGGAGCAGGACTTCGCCGCCGAGCTGCAGGAGGTCCGCGACCGCTTCCAGGCCAGCATGGCCGAGCTGGACATGAGCCCCGAGGCCATCGAGCGGGCCGTGCGGATCGGGCTGCAGGTGGCGGACCCGCCCCAGCCGCCGTTGCTGCCCGCCCGCCTGGAGCGGCCCGACGGCTCGGTTGCGGTCCACGAGGTGCAGGACCTCACCGGCACCTTGGGCGAGACCCTGGTCGGCCTCCACGACCAAGTCATCGACCGCCGCCGCCCGGTCACCTTCGATCCCGCCACCGCCCAGGGCCATCAGGATGTGGCCCACCTGCACGTCGGCCATCCCTTCGTGGCCCGCTGCCTGCGGACGCTGCGGGCCCAGGTGTGGGGTGCGGCCGTCGATCGGAGCATCAACCGAGTGGCGGTCCGCTACGCCGACGTGGATGAGCCGGTGGCCGTGGCCCACGCCCGGGTGGTGGTCAACGGCGCCGACGGGTCGGTCCTCGACGAGGTGATCGAACCGGCCGCCGTGCGGGTGGGCGGCCGCCAGGGCCGTCTCAACGTCACCGAGACCCGGGCCGCGGCCACCGCCGCCCGCGACGAAACCCCGCCCGATCACGTCCGCCAGCGCTACGCGGGCCAGTGGCGGAGGGTGAGGCCCGCGCTCGAAGAGGCTCTGAGGATCAGGGCCGACGAGATCCGGGGCCAGCGGGAGCGCCGCATGGACGCCAAGCGCGACCGGGAGGCGGACCGGCTCCGGGGCACCCTGAGCGATCTGAAGACCTCGATCCGCCGCCGCCTCGAAGAGATCGAGTCAGCCGCCCTGGCTGAGCAGTTGCGGCTGTTCGACCCCGAGGAGCGCCAGAGATTCGAGACCGATGTCGCCGCTCTGCGGAGCCGCATCGAGCGGATCGACGACGACATCGCGGTCGAGATCGGAAACCTGCACCGGCGCTATCGGGTGCGCGACATCAACTGGTTCCCGGTGGCGGTGGAGCTGCTGGTCCCGGACCGGGAGCGGTAGGTGGCGAGGCCTAAAGGCGGCCGGGCCGCGGCCCAGCACGAGGACTGGCTCAACCTCACCGACCCCGATCCGCCGTGGTTCTCGCTGCCCGTGGTCAAGCGGGCCTTCCCGCAGGGGCTGGACCCGACCTCAGACGAAGTGCGAGCCGAGCACAAGATCCGATGGTCTGAGGCTGAGGGGGCGCCCGACCGCGCCGATTACCTGGACTGGCTGCTGCGCGATGCCCTGGGCTGGGGCCGCGGCTACCTGACCGGTGCCGAGCTGCCGGACCGTCTGGCTGAAGGGGTGGCCGGCCCCGACACGACCGTCGCGCCCAGCGGCGCCTACCTCCCCGCGGCCCCGGCCCCGGTCGGCTTCGACTTCGAGCCCGACGGCGAAGACCCGCCCCCGCCGCCGGAGCCCGCAGTGCTGGTGTTCGCGCTGCCGGCGGGAACGTCGCCGTTCGCCAGCCCCCAAAGCGACAACTGGTCGGCCACCCACGTGCAGCGGGCGGCGCGGGCCTGCCGCTATTTCGGCGTTCCGCTGGCCTTGGTGACCGACGGCGACCACCTGACGCTGGTCCACGCCCGCAACAAGGAGACCCCCACCGGCTGGGGGACCTGGCGGGCCTCGGAGTTCGGCTCCGAGCCTGTCCTGCTCAGCTCGTTCGTCTCGATGCTCGGCGCCCGGCGCTTCACCGCCGCCGAGCCCGGCGACAGGCCCGCGACCCTGCTGGCCGAGTCGGTGGACTCCCAGGCCGACATCACCGACCAGCTCGGAACCCAGGTGCGCCAAGCGGTGGAGCTGCTGGTGAACGCCATCTCCCGGGCCAATCTCGACCGGGGCGGGACCCTGCTCGAAGGCGTCGGCCCCCACGAGGTGTACGAGGCCGCGGTGACGGTGATGATGCGGCTGGTCTTCCTGCTGAGGGCCGAGGAGTCCGGCCTGTTGCCGGTGGACGACCCCGATTACCAGAGGCTCTACGCCATACGGATGCTGCGCGAGGAGCTCCAGGCGGGCCGGCAGGACAACCCCGAGGCTCTTGAGACCCGATCGACGGCCTGGCATCGCCTGCTGGCCACCGCCCGGGCCGTGCATTCGGGCGTGCAGCACCATCACCTCACCCACCGTTTCGTCATGCCCGCCTACGGCGGCGCGCTCTTCGACCCCGACCGGTTCCCGTTCCTGGAGGGCCGGTCCGGGGGTTCGCAGTGGCGCAACGGCCCGGGCACGCCGATCCCGGTGACCGACCTGGATGTTCTGGCCGTGCTGGATGCCCTGCTGACGCTGCGGTTCCGGGCGGCGTCGGGTGTAACCGACACCCGCCGCCTGTCCTATCGGCAGGTCGATGTGGAGCAGATCGGCCATGTGTACGAGCGGCTGCTCGATCACGACGTGTTGGTGGCCGACGAGGTGGTTCTCGGCTGCAAGGGGGCGAGGGGCGACGAGCCGGAGATAGCGCTGAGCGACCTGGAGGCCCAACAGATCGACGGCGCCGGAGCGCTCCTCGGCTTCCTAACCGACAAGACCGGGAAGGGCGGCGGCCATTGGGTCGGCACCAAACGGCAGATCGAAAAGTGGCTGGACGATCCGGTAGACCGTGACATCCGGGCCGGTTTGCTGCTGGCCTGCCACAACGAACAGACCCTGGTGCGCAGGATCGAGCCCTTCGCCAACCTGCTCCGCCTCGATCTGCGGGGTCGCCCGATCGTGTTCCTCGAAGGCGCTGTGTACGTGACCGAGACCGGCCGCAACCGGGATTCGGGAACCGCCTACACCACCCGCGGTTTGGCCGAAGAGCTGGTGGAGCACGCTTTGGCCCCGCTGTGCTACCGCCCCGGCCCGGCCCAAACCGCCGATGAAAGCCAGTGGAAGATCCGCCCGTCATCGGAGATCCTCGACCTGAAAGTGTGCGACCCAGCCGTGGGATCGGGGGCCATCCTGGTGGCGGCCTGCCGCTATCTCGGCCAGCGCTTGGTCGATGCGTGGAAGGCCGAGGGCGACCCCCGAACCGAAGAACTGGCTACCGCCGATGACGACCCCAGCCGGCTCGATGTGGTGATCGAAGCCCGACGGTTGGTGGCCGAACGCTGCTGCTACGGAGTGGACCGCAACCCGATGGCGGTGGAGATGGCCAAGCTGTCGATGTGGCTCACCACCGTGGCCTACGACCAGCCCTTCAGCTTCCTCGACCACGCCATCAAGTGCGGAGACTCCCTCCTGGGCATCTGGGACTTCGACCAGCTCCGCAATCTCCACTTCGACCCAGCCGTCGGCAGAGACCGAACCCTCAGCTTCGCCGGTTTCACCGACGGCCGCGACGCCATCTCCCGCCTTCAAGACCTACTGGATGAAGCGCTAGACCTGCGCTCTCAGTTGCAACAGTTTCCGTCCCACTCGCTGCCCGACGTGAACCGCAAGGCCGAGTTGAACCGGAGCAGCGAACAGAAGCTCGCCGTACTCGAAGCGGTCGCGGACCTGCTCTCAGGGGCCGCCATCGCCACCGCCGGGGAAAGCAACTCGGCCAGACGGCTCATCGAGATATCTGATACCGACTTGGACATCATCGGTGATCTACTGACCGCGGTAGGCACTGCTAACGAAACCAGCGTGCTGGACCGAGTGCGCCAACGGGCTCAGCGCCGTCTCAACACGGCCAAACCTTCTACAGCACCGCCGCGCCAACCTCTGCACTGGCCTATCGCGTTTCCCGAAGTGTTTGCTCGGACCGATCAACAAGCAAGTCGGTTTGATGCTATGATCGGCAATCCACCATTTGTCGGCGGTAAGAAAATCACCGGACCAGTAGGTACGGACTACCGAGATTACCTCGTTACATGGATCGCTGACGGTATTAGAGGCTCCGCTGATCTTGTTTCCTATTTCTTCCTCAATGCAACCAAAATAGCCAATCGTTTAGGCTACCTGGCTACCAATACAATCGCTCAAGGCGACACCAGTAGAGTCGGTCTAAGTCAGCTTATTGACTCAGGCTGGGAGATTCACCGATCTGTGTCGTCAGTTCGCTGGCCCGGTTCAACTTCACTTGAGATCGCTAAGTGTTGGATCTGTGCTGATGAGTGGCATGGTCAATCAGTTCTCGATGATCGAATCGTGCATAGTATCGATGAAATGCTCTATCCGACTAGCAGAACCGGTTGGCGCAAACAGCGGCTAGCTGATAATGCCAACAAATCATTTCAAGGAAGTGTGGTTTTGGGTTTAGGATTTACAATGTCACCTGATTTTGCTCAAACTTTGATTGACAATGACCCACGCAATGCAGATATTCTTTTTCCATACTTAGGTGGCGAAGATCTTAATCGTTCACCTAGTCAGTTAGCGTCACGTTGGATAATAAATTTCTTCGACTGGCAAGAGGAGCAAGCCCGACATTATCAGGAATGCTTTAATATAGTTGAAAAAGGAGTCCGGCCACAACGCGCCAAAGTCAATAGGAGTGCGTACCGTAATTACTGGTGGCGATATGCTGAGCATCAGCCAAGACTTTATAGGACTATAGCTAAATTGAAACGTGTAATAGCTCTATCACAAGTCAGCAAGACTGTCATACCACTGTTTGTTCCGACCGGACAGGTTTTTTCACGAAATCTTGTTATCTTCACCTACGATGACAGCTTCCATTTGGGGATCTTATCGAGTAGTTTCCATTTTCGCTGGGCTATCCGACACGGTTCTTCATTGGAGACTAGACCGTGCTACACACCATCGGATGTGTTTCAAACCTTCGTGCAACCACCCTATTCAGATGCTGTACGTAGCACTGCACAAAACTTGGACGAGTTGCGACGCAATCTGATGGTCGAAGAACAGATCGGTATCACGGACCTCTACAACCGCATTCACGACCCCCCCAACCAAGACAGAGACATCCGCCAGATGCGGACCTTGCACCGAGATCTCGACCATGCCGTCCAAGCGGCCTACGGCTGGGACGACCTCAACCTCGACCACGGCTTCCACAATGTCCGCGGTGCCGGAGTCCGCTACACGTTCGCCCCCGAGACCGCCGACGAGATCCTCGACCGCCTGCTCGAACTCAACCGCGACCGCTACCAAGCCGAAGTAGCCGCGGGCCTGCACCAAAACAGAGCCACAACCACCCGAACCGAACTCGGCGGCCTGTTCGCCCCCTCCGAAGACGACCCACCCAACCCCCCGACAACAGAACCCGAAGAGTAGGCGTAAGTGGTATAATCAGCAATAATCCCCCGATCCCGCCAATGCCCCCTGTGGCAAGCGCCCGGGGTCTTGCTTCCCAGCCCCCTCAAGGCCCCGCTGACCAGGAGGTTTACCGCAGTCGTCACAGTGTCCATAGCCGGTAAACTATTAGTCCATAATCCGAAAGGGAGCCGATGACCCTACGTGAACACCACTTCAGCATCGAAAGCGTGGTTAGCCTAACTAATCTCGGCAGGCTCGCAGACCGAGCCGCCCTAGCTGCACATCGAGCAGAATCCGGACCATTGGAGGACGACGACCGTGATGCGCTGATGCAAGCACGCGAACCGTTAACCCAGTTACGCGATTTCTCTGGAACAACCATACCAGATCATGTTTCGCTACAGAGCATGCCACCGATCACGGTGCTTGAAGAAATTTTCCATGCCGTGTCCAAGATCGACGATCAGTGCGACTTCGGAGTGCTGCTGGATCGGCTGATCGAATCTATCAAGGCAGTTGCAGATGCCTCGGCCACAGATGCTCAGGTCCAGAGTGTCAAATCATTCTTCGACGGTCTAGCCAGAGCAACACTCAGCCGAACTACAGAACTGGCTCGTCGTAAGCCCCATCAGAGGCTCAGTTGGATGAACCAACCCTTGACTTCATCCAAAGCCTGATTAGATTCACATTGATAACGCCACTAACAGAACCCTCGGTACAGCCGTCGGAGGTGCCCAGATCGACGCGTAAAAGGTGACCAGCCCGGCCGAGGTAGAACGTCTGCCGGAGGGAAGCGACCTGGCCGTCCCTGAAACCTTATGGTAACCTGAAGGCGTGCAGTGGATACCGTCGCTGGTCACCTCAGCCGGGATGGTCGTGGCCATGATCACGCTCGGCTGGCAGGCGTGCTCCAGGCTCGGCTCCAAGATCGACTCCAAGTTCGACATGCTACGCGAGGAGATGCAAGCCGGGTTCCGGGAGGTTAACCGGCAATTCGAGAAGATCGACCGGCGATTCGAGGAAGGGATCACAGCCATGGGTTCAGCGTCCGAGCGCGTGGCGGCGGTCGAAGCTCGCTCAGAACGCGACGCCAAGACCGTCGACCTGCTCCAAGCGTCCGCCCTCGGCCTGTCCACCGATTCCGAAGAACCAGACTGAGCGGAGAAAACGCGGCTACCAGGAGCCCGGTGGAACTTGGTCGCCACCGACAGCGGCCAGACGGCTATGACCAGCGGCTTTGATTTTGACCGGCTTGTGCTAGACCGGAGCAGGTGGAAGAAGAAGACTCCGTCGGCGGCCAGCTCCAGCGGCTGAGGAAGCACGCTGGCCTCACAGTCTCGGAGTTAGCCGAGGCGGCGGGGCTTGATGTCGATGTCGTGCATGGCATAGAGCGCGGCGGTTGGGATATCGAGACGGAAGGAGTCATAGACCTTGCATGGGCTCTGGGGGTCTCGCCAATGGCGATCCTTGAGCCTGACTCGCTGCTCGGACGCCTCCCGGTAGCGACTCGCATAAACGGTGACAGAGTTTCATGTGGGACAGTGAGGCGTCTCACATCGCTGGCAGAGCTTCATCACGTGTTACGCCTTAACCATCATAATGCCTCAATCCCTGTCGGAATCAACAATGCACCTCAGCGGGGAGCATCGGCAACATGGTTTGACCACGCCAACGATCTGGCAGAATGGGCCACCGACCGCCTCGGGCTTGCCGATAACGGAAACGCTCGGTTGACCGATTTAGCTTCATCCATTGAAACGCGCCTAGGCGTCGATGTGATGATAGAGGCCCGCGAGATGGACGCTCCGTTAGGCGCTTCAATCACTGACCCCGAGTTTCCATTTATTCTAGTCAACGCCGACCAGCCGACACCATGGGCATTGTTCACGCTCGCTCACGAACTCGGTCACGTATTGAATCAAGACGGATGCCTCCTCCACATTGACAGACACCTACGTGGGTCAACTGATAGCGAACGATCCGCGAACCAGTTTGCCGCTGCCTTGTTGATGCCTGCATCACGCATACACAAAATAATTGACACATACGGACGAGTAGCTGAATCTCTGGCACACATGCTAATCAGATTCGGCGTAAGCTACGAATCGCTCATTTATAGATTAAACAATCTCCATATCATAAACAGATGCGGCCGAGATTTGCTTAAATCTGCTCGTTGGCCTAGTCTGATCCACGCTCTTGAAACCTCTGATCTCACCCGGAAGTTGCTCTCTGCGCGCGGAACTAAACCTGAGCGGCACCCACCGAGTTTACTAACCAACCGATGCTGGCGCGGCGTTATGGACGGAACTGTCGGTCCCAGACCCCTCGCTGGACTGCTTGATGTAGATGTCGATGATCTGATTGAAGGAATCCAATCCATAAGATCAGGATCAACTGACGATATAACACGACTTACATATGAAGTGGGCGGTCAATCCGCTCATTCCTCTGAGTCTTCAGATGGTGTGACAGTCATGGACTTAGAAATGTGAAGACCGCCCCGTTGATAGACACGGCTGCGAAACTCGCTATCTATCTCTTGAGCTAACTGTGAAACTACATCAACAGGCATCCAGTTGAAAGTAATAGCCAGAGTACGCAATTCGCTCGCAATGGATCGTGTGGGATTTCCAAATTGCTTCTGTGTCTTCCCCTCACCAGAATAAGTCGCCCTCACATGATACCAACCCGATCCCCAGCCCTTCCCCATTGATGCTCGTTGTATATGTGCGGAAATGCTGTAATATTTAGACATCAGCTATTCCTTTACCCCGCGAATCCATGTTAGACGACTTGGAACGGCGATTACTTTACCACGATCTGGCAACAAGCGTGTCGCATCGTTTGTGACATGCTAACCGGATGCGTCGGATCTGGGATGTCGCAGCCCGCGAGGCACGAGTCGCCCACCGACCGGCTGAACACCTCCCGCCCGCGCCGACTTCAGTCTCCGAGCACTGGGCGGCTCACCTGAGGGCGAGACTGTAAGGCGATTCAGCGGGCCGGGTCCTTGGCCCGCTGACGATCTCAGCCCTGTCGATCCAGCGTCGGTGTTGATCTCGACGGTACGGCCGCCGGAGGTGCGTGGCCCGAGCCCGCCCGCCCAGCGGCGCGCGAAGGGTGACCAGCTCCGCCGAGGTGGAACTGCCTGCCGGGAGAAGCGACCCCTGGCCGCTTCCGAAACCGTGTGGTAGCCTGAAGGCATGCAGTGGATACCGCCACTGGTCACCGCCGCCGGGGTAGTCGTGGCCATGATCACGCTCGGCTGGCAGGTGTACTCCAAACTCGACTCCAAAATCGACACGCTGCGCGAGGAGATGCAAGCCGGGTTCCGGGAAGTTGACCGGCGATTCGTGGAAATGATCACAGCCATGGGTTCAGTGTCAGAACGCGTAGCGGCAGTCGAAGCCCGCTCAGAACGCGACGCCAAGACCGTCGACCTGCTCCAAGCGTCCGCCCTCGGCCTGTCCACCGATGCCGAAAACCCAGACCGAGCCGAAAAAACGCAACGCCATGAAGCTACAGGCCCCACCGCAGCGGGGCCCATGCCAGCTACCACCTGACGAAGCGCTCGGACCCGACACGCGTGTTTATCAGCGCTGTTAGCGGGTCCTGGCACCTTCGCTGACGCAAGCATTCGCCGCAACCGCTGAGTGGCGACAACCGGCGATGTTGTCACAGGGGCCATGAACGACCGCAGCGGCTTGCCCGGCGCTGACTCGACCCTTCCTGACTGGGCGGCCAACCCCCGCAGCATCCGGGGGGAGCTGATCCGGCGGGTTGAGGACGATCTGCTCGGACCGCTTGACGGCGAGGACGAGGTGATCAGCGGCTACCGGAAGGACGATGGGACCTGGTCGTCGCCGGGCCGGGTGCGGGACCGCTACCTGGTGGGGATGCTGGCCCCGGCGGGCACCAACGCCAACAACGACCCGGAGCGCAACGACGACATCGGCCAAGAGGACGGCAACCCCGACACCGGGCTTCAGGACGGCCGCGTCGCCCAGCCGATGCTGTGGCCGTCGTCGATCGGGCTCACCACGGTGGTGCAGTCCGACGCCACCGAGCTGGTGGCCCGCTGCCGGTGGGGCCGCTACCGCCGCCAGTTCGAGGACCAGCCCGACGGGTCGCGGGCTTCGGTGTGGCAGCGCCAGCCTCAGGACTACTCCATCCCCATCCAAGTCAGCGAGGGGCCGATCGAGCCCGTCGACGTAAATGGCGAAGGGGTGATGCTGCGGGGCCGGGCCAGGATGGAGTCCGGCTGCTGGCTGGTCACCGTGTTCCTGTCCAACGAACAGGAGCCAGCCGAGCGCAACAAGGACTCGCGCTGGCTGTTCCAGGTCCGGCTCGACTTGGCCGAGCCCGACGGCCGGGCCGTGTTCCTCGGCCGGGAGGCGGTGCTGGACTCGGCCGCCAACCTGCCCGAGGCCGAGCGGGCCGAATGGTCGACCCTCGACATGCAGTACCGGGATCGGGTCGAGCTGGCCGTGGGCCACGGGGTCGGCGTCGATTGGGACACAGCCGACCCGGACGGCGGCGGCAACAGCAGCGGCCGGGCTGGGGCGCGCCGGGTCGCCCGGGTGGGCACGGCGGTGCTGCCCCGCCACGAGGTGTGGAGCACCGCCGCCCCCGAACCCGAAACGGTGCCCCAGCTCGCCGGGCTCGTCACCGACATGAAGGCGCTGGCCGAGCTGGAGCCCGACCGGCTCAAGCAGGCCCTGCTGCCGCTGGCCGACGGCTACCGGAGCTGGCTCGACGAAGAGGCCGGGCGCGTCGATGATCCCGAAGCCGGTCTTGAAGGCCACGAGACCGCGGCCCGAGACGCGCTCGACGAGGCCCGCCGGGTGGCCGACGCCGTGCGGGACGGCATCGAGCTGGTGTGCGGCGACGCCGACGCGCTCGACGCCTTCCGGTTCGCCAACCAGTCCATGTGGAAGCAGCGGGTCCACACCGTCGCCATCGGCCGGCGCCGGGCCGACCCCGACCTGTCGCTGCGAGCCGCCGTAGCCGCCGCCGACGGGGCCGAGAACCGGTCGTGGCGGCCGTTCCAGCTCGCCTTCGTGCTGTTATGCCTGCCGTCGCTGACCAACCCCGGCCACCTCGACCGGCGGCCCGGCACCGCCCGGGCCGACCTGTTGTTCTTCCCCACCGGGGGCGGCAAGACCGAGGCCTACCTGGGGCTGGTGGCCTACACCATGGCCATGCGCCGCCTGCAGGGGGTGGTGGGCCACGGCGCCGATGCGGTGGACGGCCGCGACGGGGTGGCCGTGCTGATGCGCTACACCCTGCGCCTGCTGACCGCCCAACAGTTCCAGCGGGCGGCCACCCTGATGTGCGCGGCCGAGCTGCTGCGCCGGCGCCGGGCCGAAAGCGATAGCCGCTACGAGGGCACGCCCTTCCGGCTGGGCATGTGGGTCGGCGGCGCGGTCACCCCCAACCAGGACAAAGACGCCGAGGAATGGGTGCAGAGCCAGCGTCTCGGCGCCCAGCGGGGGCAGGCCTCGTCCTCGCCTCTCCAGTTGAGCGACTGCCCGTGGTGCGGGCGGCCGATCAACCCCCGCAACGACTGCCAGTACGACGCGGCCGCCGCCCGGTTCCTGGTGTTCTGCGGCGAGCCCCGGGAGTGCCCGTTCACGCCGGCCGGCGCCCCCGGCGAGGGGATACCGGTCGTCACCGTCGACTCGCAGATCTACCGGCTGCTCCCGGCTTTGGTGATCGCCACCGTCGACAAGTTCGCCCAACTGCCGTGGAACGGCGCGCTGTCCAACCTGTTCGGCCGGGTGGAGCGCCGCTGCCAGCGCCACGGCTACCGCAACCCCGACCTCGACCGCTCCCACCAGGGGCACTGGGCCGAGCGAGACGCCCACACCGCCGTCCCCGGCCAGGGCCTCCCGGCGGCCCGGACCGTGGGCGTGACCCGGCTGCGGCCCCCCGACCTCATCCTCCAAGACGAGATGCACCTGGTGACCGGGCCGCTCGGGACCATGGCCGGGCTCTATGAGACGGCCATCGACCGCCTGGCCACTTGGAGATGCGAAGGCAGGCCAACCCGGCCCAAGGTGGTGGCCTCCACCGCCACCATCCGGCGGGCCCGCCAGCAGACCTGGTCGGTGTTCTGGAGGGTCCTGCGGGTGTTCCCGCCGCCGGTGCTGGACGTGCATCGCTCCTTCTTCGCCGAACAGACGCCGCCCAGCGACGAGTCGCCGGGGCGGATGCACATCGGGGTCTGCGGCCACGGCGAGCGCCTCAAGCAGGTGGAACTGCGGGTCTTCGCCACGCTTATGGCCGCGGCCCAGGCCATGTACGACAAGCTCGAGGACGAAGGCGGCCGGGTCGATCCGTGGATGACCACAGTCGGCTACTTCAACGCCGTCCGGGAGCTGGCCGGGATGAGGCGCATGGCCGAGGACGAGCTGCGCACCAAGCTCCGGCGGACCCGGTTCACCACCGGTTTGGCCAACCGGCCGTCGGTCGATCTCGAAGAGCTCACCTCGCGGGTGTCGGCCGACGACATCAAGCGGATCCTGCGCCGCCTCTTCACCGTCCACGACCCGGCCCGGCCGAAGGGTTCCGGGGATCGTCCGGTGGACCTGCTGTTGGCCACCAACATGATCTCGGTGGGCGTCGACGTGCCCCGGCTGGGGGCGATGGTCGTGGTCGGCCAGCCCAAGGCCACCGCCGAATACATCCAGGCCACCTCTCGGGTGGGCCGGACCGCGGAGGGGCCGGGTCTGGTGATGACGCTGTTCAACTGGGCCCGGCCCCGCGACCTGTCCTACTACGAGACCTTCTCCCACTATCACGCCACCTTCCACCGCCATGTCGAGCCGCTATCGGTGACGCCGTTCTCCGAGCGGGCCCTGGACAAGGGGCTGACCGGGGTGCTGGTGGCCGGGGTGCGCCACGGATACGAGGACTGGAACCCCAACGACCGGGCCCGGGCCTTGGAGGGCCGGCGCGGCGATCGGCGGGTTGTGGCCCTAGTCGATGCCCTGGCCGACCGGGCCGAGGCGGTGGACGACACGGCGGCGGCCGGGAACCTGGTGCGGCGCATGGCGGACCGGCGGCTGGACGCCTGGGAGCAGGAGGCTCGGCGGCGGCCCAACCTCTCCTATCAGCAGCGCACCGGCGACGACGTGGGGTTTTTGAGCAAGCCCGAGGCGGGCGACTGGACCGAGTGGACCTGCCCCAACTCGCTGCGCGACACCGAGGTGCAGGTGAACCTGCAGATCGTGGTGGAGGACCCGACCTACGAGGCCGGCGATCAGCCCGCCTTCGTCATCGGCCTGCCTGAGCCTTCGCGGTCGCGGGCCGAGACCGCGGCCGACGAGGAGGTCGAAGAGTCCATCGAAGCCGACGCGGCCCTGAGCCAGACCCCA
>CBDEST010000003.1:0-10992 GCA_965242625.1 Bryobacterales bacterium
ACGCGCGGATTGCCACGCAGTTCTGTCGGGGCCGGGAGCGTGTCGGCCTGGGGGCGAGGCTGCGGCACTGTCGCCTGCTTGCGCTTTGCCCGGGCAAACAGCGCCGCCACCTTGTCGCGGAGTAGCGACCGCATCAGCGGCCCTGGCGTGAGACGACAGCCGCCCCACCGTCCGCTGAAGTTGTGCTGCTTGAGTCGCCGGATGAGTCCGAGCGATTCCAGCTTCGCAAGCTGTCTCGATATTGAACGGATAGACCGGCCTACCCTCCCCCCTACCTGGCTACGGTACACCTCGATGACGGGGGGGGTGTGATAGGCACGTGGCTCCCCCGCGAAGCGCCACACAAGCTCGTCCAGCAGCACCGCTGCTGAGCCTAGATACGGGCGTATTGAGGGGAGGGACAATTGACCTGGCTGTAGTGACAGGGTAGTATTCATTGCGATTGTACTCCTTGCAATCAGTGGACTGTGGTGTGGGGACAACACAGTACACACTCTTGAGCGATGCAGAAAAGCCCGGCTGGCGAAATGTCAGTCCGGGCTTTTCTGTTGGCGGTCAGTGGTTGCGAGACATTAGTAGCCGTTTGGCCCCTGCTTATCAATCTCGGTGATGAGCTTGGCTATCTTGCGCAGGCTGTGATTCATCAGCACCTCCTCGTCATCACCTGGGTCCGGCTCAATCTCACGTTCTACACGTCTACGGAGCCCAGCCAGCATGAGCTGATGTAGGACGCTCCAGGTTTTGGGAGCGGGCTTGGTGGCGGTCAGGACGGCAATAGCGGTGAGCATGTGTACTCCTTGTCTGCCGGGTGTGGGACCCGGGTTGGGGTGCTTCAGGGCGAGAAGGGAGGGCCATACATTGCTGCAATGCAATACTTCCCTCTAGGCCTTCCCGCCCTCCGCGCGCTGGCGGTCTCTCCATGGTTCTTGCGGCCAATATAGCGGCCTCAATCCTCCCCTTCAAGCAGCCCGGACAGTCCAGCGGCTCGATCCACGTTCATCCCCCCCCCTACTAGCGACTGGAATGCCCGGGCTCTCCCTGAGATGTCGGAAGCAAACAGGCGGTCAAATGACAGCGTGACCTCCACCTCAAGCTTGCGGCTGAACTCCTCCGCGATGGTATCGGCCAGCGGCTGGACGCTCCCATGCAGGAAGCGCCGCCATGATTCTCTGTGGGCCCCACCCTCGCCCGGCAGGAAGAGCGAGATGGGTACGCCACAGGCTCCCAACACCTGGCTGAAGGTGTCGTTGCGTAGGCTGGTCAGTGACATAGGCGGGTCAGCGCCCAGGCGCTTGGGTGTCCATTCAGCCTGGGGCCGGGCTTGCGCCCCTTGGTCCCAGCCGCCTGCGGTGGTGCGCACGAGGCTGGTTTTGCCGGCCAGGCCCCGCAGGTCAGTCTTGAGTTTTGTCGCGGCTGGGCTGTCCGGGTCTACAGGCACGGGGAGCAGATACCCGTGTGACCCGCCAGCCTCGTCGCGCAGTGAGCGCTCCAGCGCCACAGCCAGACCGGCAGTCACTGGCGAGCGTTGGAGCGGACTCAGCCCCGTCCAGGGGCGTATCGTATCGACTGAATAGCGGAAGTGGAGCAACTGGGCGGATTGCACATTGCGCGTGCGGCCGCTCTCGGAGGGGCTGGGCAGGTGGACCCAGTAGCGCCATGAGCTCTCTCGCGGCCCGCCCCTCACATCAAACGAGTTGACCGGCTGGAACTCAACCATCCCCTCCATCACCTCAATCATGTAGGCGCACGAGCCACCCCGTATCAGGCTCTCGGCGATGGTGCGGAGCATCCGGGGCATGATGTTGCGGGTGAGCATCCCCATCGGCTCCACTTGAGCCACCGCGAACGCCGAGCCGTACAGGTTGGAGGCCGCAGTCAGCGCCGCGACGCCGCGGCCGAGGCTGTCATACACATTGCCCGCGCCGAGGCTGAGGCTAATCGCAGCGTCAGTGAGGGTGTCCGTGAACCCCGTCTGGCGCAGCTCCACTACATCAATCATCAGAACGCCCGTGCCTCCGCAAACATATGAAGCCAGGTGCTGGCATCGCCTGAGCGTGAGTAGACGTGTCTGGCTCTGAGATTGTTAGCGGTGTTGCGGTAGAGATGGATGGCAAAAGGCGTGTAACTGAAGCTCGATCCAGGGGCCTCCATTGATACGACATACCGATAATCAAATTGATACTGAGAGTTCGATGTTGGCACCGTCAGCCTTCTCAGCTGAAAGCCAGAGAAGACGGCTGTTGTCATAAACGGAGGTGTTTCAAGCGTTCTGAAATACGCCGAAACGATGACATATCCGTTCTCTGGGATGACAACGCCCAGGTCGACATAGGGAGTTACATACTGTGCTGGGCTGTTGCTTGCTAATACTGTCCGCTGCCTGCTGGTGCTTGGAAGGCTGACGCCTATAATACCGGACGTGCGCGTGACAGTCCCGCCAGCAGCAGGAGCCATCCCATTCCCATTCCCACTCGCCCGGTCGACCCCCCGCAGCACCTCATCCCACTGATGATCGACCTTCGTCCCCGTCGCCCCCGGCTCGCTGAACACCCAGTCATTTTCACGGAGCGCCGTCACCTGGGGAGCGGTCAGGCCCGTTACCCGCCACTCCGTGGAGTTCAGCCGCTGAATATCCACCGTGAAAGTCCCGGCGCTGACCCGGATGACCCCCCTGTATGACCTGGCGCTGGTGAAATGAATATCAATCTCGCCGTCTGACCTGGTCAGCGTATTGTAGTCAAAGTCCAGGGTACTCAGGACAGTCGGCGCATCAGACCACAGGGTATGCACCGCGAGCACAATCCCGTTCCCGGCCCGCGCCTGGAAGGTGCTCGACCGGTTGAAATACTGGTGCGTGTACCGGGTGACATTCTGCTGGAACAGGTCAGTCGAGGGGTCGAGCGTCAGCCCGGCCAGGCCCGTATCCGCCTTCACATGGGTGACGGTGCTGCCCTTCCGATACAGTCCCTGCGCCATGCTCTCGGAATCATAGACCAGGGCCAGGTCCCCATCCGCATAAGTTTCGTCCGCGGTCGGCAGCGCATCGGCAAACTCATAGATGAGTCCGCTCGTCCCGCTGGCTCCTCCGCGAGGGATACCCGTCGGCAACACGGCCACATCCCCGGACAGCGTCACCGAGGCCGTGACCGCCGGACTGGGGACATTCGTCCCGGCGTTGGCCAGATACTGGGCATTCAGCCCTACCCGGTTGTTGGCGTCGCGGCTGGCGCGGACGACAACCGTGCCGTACAGCAGCGCCGCGTACCAGATTTCAACCGAGGCGATGATGAACCCGTACTCGCTGGCGCTCGCCAGGTAGCGCGGGGTACGGGCAATGCTCTCCAGGCTCACCGTGAACGGCACTGTCTGCGCGATGTTCAGGTTGTTGCCGGAGGCCTGGCTGCTGAACCCCACCGTCAGGTTTGAGCGGCCCGTCAGCCCGAAGGTCATCGACCCGGCAATCAGCCCGTGGCCCTCGTCGTCCAGGTCGAGCGGATCGGTCAGGTTCGTCAGCGTGACGGCGCTACTGGTGGATATGTTGGTGCTGATAGCCACGCCCGTGAGCGAGCCGCTGAACAGCGAGCGCTGCGCATTCGGTGGCCGGTCGCGGAGTTCGTTGTAGCTGAACTGATTGCGGACGACTTCCAGCGTTTCCTCACTATCAAAGACCGGGCTGACAAACCGCTGCGCCTTGATACGCACGCCGGCCTGTGTGCCGCCGGGATAGACCGCCCGGTAGTAGGTGTTGCCACCTGTGGCAGTGCGGCGGGTCCAGGTGTCGCCCGTCAGGGGCATGGTTGGCGTATCGCCGTCCCAGACGATGCGGAGGTCTTTCAGGTCTACCTCCTCCAGCAGCGTGCTGGGGATTTTGATGTGGACATAGGCGTTGGCATCGATGCGCGTCCCGCGCTCGGCCGCGGCCGCATAGGTCAGGCGAGGGACGAGAGTGACGCCTTGGAGACTGGTCCCAATATGCAGGGTGATGCGCGGCTCATCATTCCAGCCGATTTTGTTCAGCGCGTCTTCCAGCCCCAGGAAGGTCAGCGGCAGCCGGTTATAGGGCAGCCGCGCATTCGGGGTGGCCGTCTTGGCGAAGTTCTCCACGGCCGCGGCCCCGAGACCGCCCCCCCCGCTAGGGGCCTTGGCGGCGATGCGCGCATCTAAGTCCGCGACTGACCACACCCGGCGGGGCTCCCCGGCAGCCACGCTTGCGTCCGAAACCACCAGCGAGTCGGTATCCGCCAGTGTAGTTGAGGTCAGTGCCCTCGCGGCTGCCACGATGCGCGCATCAACTTGGGCTTGAGTCAGGCCGCCACCGCCGCCCCCAGTCGGCGCGTCCACGGCCGCTATCTGGCCTTGCGCCCCACTCAGCCCCAGATACTTGCCCACTTGACCAGGCCCCTCGGTATCCTGCACCCGGTCGATGACCGCTTTCATAGCGGCGCTAATAGTTCCCGGCTCGGTGGTAGTGGCCAGCGCCACCCGGTCGCGGGCCAGCGTGCCGGTCGTGGTGAGCTGGCCGGTGTGGGCTTTGACCCGCGCATCGATGTCGTTGCGCGTCACCGCGCCGGAGAGTGTCGCCGTCATGCGCGGGATGCGGCCGCGGGCCAGCGTACCGGAGGGGGTGGTCTGCCCGGTGTAGGTCTCGATGCGATCGTCGACCTGTGCCTGAGTCAGACCCGCCCCCCCGCTGCCGGTGATGGCGGCGCTCTCGGCGTGCTCGGTGCCGGTGCTGTCCACCTCCGTCCACCTGAGCGTGGTCCCGTCCAGGGTGATGTCCTTCACACGCTGTTTGATTTGCGGAGGGAGGTAGAGGATGAGCTTCTTTTCAGCCGCCTCAAAAGTCACATCGAGGCCGGTGTTGGCTTCCGCCTCGCTGATGACCAGCGTCTCAACGGTGTGCTCCCCGGCGTCCGTATTGGTGTCGCCGACGCCCTGGACAATCAGCGTGCCGATTTTGTCGGCGAGCTCCTGGGGAATACTTGCGCCGTTGGAAGAGGGGGTCATCCCTGGTGAGGCGGCACTTGGGGAGATGACCCCCCCCCCTTCGGGCCGCCAGCGGGCGAGCAACGCCCCCGCACCGCTGTTTGCCCAGGCATTGGCCAGGGCCGTGCCCGAAACTGTCGGCTTATCCACCAAGTAGCCGCAGAACAGAACCGTGGCCTGGTCTTTGATGGTCTCCGGCGCGGTAGGCGCGTAGGCGCTGATGAGCTCGCCCGCGACGGAGTTCAGCCGGACTATCTGCTCGCTGATATCCGCGGCCAGGTCAGGGATCGCCCCGTTCTCGTCGTAGGCGGCGAGCCGCAGCGCGACGGCAAGCTGATTCGTAGTCAAAGCCACAACCGTCGCCTCCGCTTCTGGGCTGACCTGGCCTCTACAACCGCATCGTCATAGCCTGGCTTATCCACGACCCCGATGCCGGTGAGTTTTGCCCGGGTCACAACCCTGATGCTGCCTTGCTTGTGCTCCTGGAGGCTGTGGAACTCCACCGACAGCCCCCGCAAGATACCGCCGCGCACCAACTCCAGGGTGTCGTCTGCGACCCGGGTATGCGGCAGCGTAGCGGTCATGCGCAGATGCTCGCGGGTATCCACCAGTTGCAACCCGGCCCCCGTGCGCGCCAAGGGCTGCGGCCGCTGATGCATGGCATTGAGCATCACATCTGCTTTGTCCAGGTCGCCAAATGCGCCGGGCTCAAAGATCTCGTGGTAGTGCGGCGACACCGTGTTGTAGGGCATGACGATGCCCATCAACTGGCGGCGCTCATCGTCCAGGCGCAGTTCACAACCGGCGACATAGCGATATTCTGTGGTCATGTTGTGCAGGCCTCCACAACACAAAAGATGTGTTAAGTCACATACTTGAGGCGGGCGAAGTTTGAGGCCCTAATCACCCCAAAGTCCCAGAGGTAATTCATGGTCAGCAGGACCTCGCCACTTTTCGCCTTCGTATAAGGGTCTCTAATGAGTTCGCCCGACGCCCACATGGCCGCGACCGCAGCGCCCTGGATGCCGCGGCCCCTGCCAATGAATGCCGCCATCGTGTTGTTCGTGGTGGCGGTGGCGATGTTCGCCCGGGTGCTATGCATGAGACCTGACGCCATCAGGAACTGATAGAGCGTCTGATTCTCCGCGGCGCTGTTCACAATGGTGCTGAGCCAGAGCTGATTCGCGCCGACCGAGGCGACCACCATGAGCTGCGCCATCGAGGTGGCATGGATGCCGTCAATCAGCCCCGCGAAGACCGCCAGGGTTTCCGGCCCCTTGACCTTGTTCGCCTGGGTGAGGGTGACTTCGGTGATGGCCGCGGTGTTCAGCCCGACAATATCTGCTCCGGTCCCGGTCGCCCCGGAATCACCGAGAAATATCGCTCTATCGATTGATTCCATCAGGCCAGCTTGCAGGTCACGGCGTAGCGCCGATTCGAGTCCCGGCAATCTGGCAGCGTCTTCCATCGTAAATTCCAGATGGACGGCGTTTCTTTTGGGGGTGAGATCTTCCACCCCAATCGTCCAGGCCGTGACGGCCGCATCCTGCTCCCTGGCCCGCTGAGCGCCGGTCGCGCCGGCGGTGGTGATGGGGTAAGTCGGTTGTCCTTCTGGAACCGATTCCATGGTGATGCCGACCTGGCTCGCGGCAGACTCCGCCAGGAGGCGGTCCAACCAGGAACGCGGGGTCATCGTGGTGTCGGTATCAGTGGTTGCGCGTTCCTCTGGGGGGGCGAGCAGCGAGAGCGGGAAGCGGTTGCCGGCGATACCGATGGCCTGGTTGTATTCCAACTCCGCGCCGCCGACGGCTCGCTGTTCCAACGCGGCCGCGATGTAGCTGCTGACTTGGCTGCGCTCCTGGAGGCCTGCGAGCTCCCGCATCTCCGGGTCAGGATGCTCGGCCGCGGCCTGGCGCTCCTCCGCATCCTCCGCGGTGAGCGCCGCCCGATAGCGGACTTCCAGACTGCCGAGTTCTTTTGTCCACTCATTCAGCTGCTTCAACTCCTCTTTGTCCAAGGTGTCCTTGGCATTGAGTTCGTTCATCTGCTGGCGGATTTCAGACCGCCGGAGTTCCAACTTCTGGCTTGTCAACATCGTTACCTCCTAGGTCTTGACTCCCAGTTTATCACCAAGTCGCTCGAACATGGCGGTCAATCGCACATGCTCCGTTTTCCGGTCGCTCGCGGTGCGGTTGATTTCGGACATGACCTGTTGCTTCGCGTGGTCCACGCGCTGCGCAAGTTCCAGCACCTTGCCGACCACCTCTTTCTGTCGCGCCGCGGAGTCCTTGAGCAACTCCTTCATCTCCTGGAAGTCCCGCGACTGGAGTTCCACGGCCGCGAGGGTCTTGGCGTTGCTGTTGACGATCAGGTTCCGCAGCCCGATAGCGAACCCGGTCAGCGACACCAGGATTGTCCCTATCGTGACCACCAACCCAACTTCCATGATTTCCCCCATACCTGCACCTACCCCTTGTCATTATCGCGCCGTATTCAGGCGCTCTCGCAGCCGGCAATTCGTCATTCGGCCTCATATTCCTGCCTGAGGCGCTTTATCTCCTCATGCAGGCGTTTGTCCCGCTCAATCTGCTCCTCCAGGTTCCGATCCCAGCGCAGGTACGCGATTGCGGCCGCTACCGCGAGCGGGACAGACAGGATACCGAGGACGCCGCACCAGGTCATTGTTCAAACACCGGGCCGATCCAGCTGGGATGCGTGGTGGGGAAGGAGGTTTGCAGAATTTGTGTCGCAGACTGCACAAGACTGCCCAACACATTCAGGACGGAATCCAGTATCTCCGCTCCCAGCGCCGCGGTAATGGCCGCGCGGTATTTCTTTGCGAAGTTGCTCAGCGCACGGTTGTAGACCTCGGGCCCAACTTTCCGCAAGACGCGACGCACCAGTTCCGGCACGGTCCTGGCTCGACCCCTCGGGCTGCCAGGCACTTCAATCGGCCGCCGGAAGTGGATCCAGCGCCCGTAGTAAATATAGTTGATGCGCAGGCGTGGTGCTGACCCAGAGGACTGGATACGGACCGATACATCAAATGACTTGGCTAACCGGCCCGTGTGCTTGGGGACTAATTGGCGCAACAGAGGCAGAATACGCCTCCGGATTTCATTGGTCAGCTCTGCCGCGAAGAAGTTGGGCAGCCGCTTGAGCGCCACCGGCAGCGCTGCTGCGTTGGCGAAGAGAGAGGTGGCGTTCAGTTGCAGTGGCATCAGGCCCCCAGTCGCCGGCACTCAATATCGAGGTAGCGTTTGCGGCCCCGCTCCTGGAGGCCGATGACATCCCAGGTCTGTCCATCAATATCTACCAGGCGGCCATCCGGGTTCAGCCTGGTCATAGCGTAATCCCAGCGGACTCTAAAGGTAGCGAAGGCGACGGGGATGGGGTTGCCGATGTCCTGGACATCCTCACCCGCGCCGGTATCGATGCGCTCCGCCCAGACGCGGCGGCCGGTGAAGCTCGTCGGGGTGTCAGGCCGGATGAACTGGACATAGGCACCCTGGCCGGGATAGGTAGCCGCCACAGCGGGGTTGGGCGGAAACTCACCGACATAGACCCAACTGGTGATGATGATGCCGACGGTTGTGCCGGGGGTCGCGTTGGCTGTCGCGGTGGCGCTCGTGTCAATGAGGCCGGACAGGGCATAGAGGCTGCCGTCGGCGGTGTTGCCGGTGGCGCTTGTCCACACCATCCGGTCGCCTGACTGGAGGCTGCCGATGCGCTCGCGGACATTGAACCCGATCCGGTCGCGGTTGGCCAGGTTGATGCGCCTGGTGGTGGCAAATGCCTGGCGGGTGATGCTGCCGCCGCTCACGCCCCTGTAGCGCTCGCCCCCTCCGGCCGCATTGGCGTAGTAGGCGAGCGTCCCGTCGGCTCCGCGAACGACACCCTGGCCGCTGCCCACGGTGTAGTCCAGGCGCTTGTTCAGCAGGACAAATGCCGGGTCTTCCTTGCGGACTGTGATGATGCGGTCCAGGCTGACCGGCTCGTTGAAGTATTCAGGCATGGTTCAACTCGCTCACCAGGCGGTTCCACCCTGCCTGCTGGGGGCGGGCCTGGTCAACCGGCCGACGAGCCTCGCGGCGCGTCTTTTTGAGGTGACAGCGCGTACAGAGCGACTGTAAGTTGCTCATATCAAAGGGGTTTCCGGGGTAATCGCGCAGCGGAATCACGTGGTCACACTCCAATTTGCCCGGCCTACCGCAGTCCTGGCAACGATAGCTGTCTCTGTGGAATACCAATGACCTGGTTATTTGCCAGGTGCGGGTCTGCATGCGGCTGTGGTACAGGCTCATGGCTCCCTCGCGCCGCCGCCTGGTGGTCGATTTGCGGCTGATTTTCCGGGTGTTCTGGTAAGGGCCTGGTCATTATCGGGCCGCTATGGGCCGCTCTCGCATCCACTTCTTCGTCGACCATGCCCAAATACCATCCGCCGTCCGGCCTGGGCGCTCCAGCGTCAGGTCCAGTATCGGCTATGCCGCGACGGCGCTCCAGCTCCGCCACCGCAAGCACCGCGGCCGCAACGCTGTCATCGCGGGCCAACCCTCGTCTACCCCCCTGGGTGTTCTTGGCCAGTTTTTGATTTCCGGCCGGATCGCTCGTCACCATCGCCTCCGCGAGCCCGGCGCGGAGCAACAGACTGACTTCCGGGTTCACTCTTCCCCCCAGGACGCCTTGTCTGAAGCGCCGAACATCCTCCCCGCCGTCCCGAAACCCCTGCCCGCGCCACACTATGGGGCATGGCTGGAGGCTGGAATCCTGGAGTGACTGGACAAGGTCACGCTCTTTCCACCTGTCTGCGACAATTAGATCGGGCTGTTGGAACCTGGCCAGGCCTGCTTCAAGGAGGTCTTTGACGCGGACGACCTGGCCCGGCGTCAAAATCAGTTCGCCCCGGGCGACCATCCGGGCATAGAGGCTATCCGCCCCAGCGCCGACGCCGTCCTTCAGGGAGCGCGTCTCCAGGTCAGGTTCCGCGGGGAAGGCGGCCAGGCTCTCGAGGCGGCCGTTCTCCCAGATGGCAGTGATGGCGCTTTGGGCCACCCCATCCCCTAGATCGATGCCCCAGATGCATCGCCCTTCGCGGGGCTGTAGCGTACCCTGCTCAGCTTGCTCCCAGGCACCAGCGTCCAGGAGATGCATGAGCAATACATCTGAGACGCCTTGATTCAGCCTCAAGGCACAAAATTGCGCAAGCATGGCCGGGTCGCGGCTGGCCTTGGTGGCCTCGTCGGCTATCTGCCTGCGAAGGTCGGGAAAGGCAGCGAGCGAGGGGTTGGCGAGGAGCCAGGCCTCGGGGCTGAGGGGATCGCAGTCACGTGGCGCGGCGTGCAACTGGGCGTAGTCCGCCCCCCCCTTGAGGAGGCGCTGGAACCAGTGGTCATCATCGCTGGACTGCGTGCCGAGGGCGATGAGCCGCGAGCCCGGCAGCTTGCCGCGGCTGGTGGAGATGGCGGCATACATGCGGTCACGGTTATTGCGGGGCCACTGGGCCGGTTCATCCAGGAGGTAGAGGACGCCGGCCAGGCCGTGAGCCCGGGCCGGATCGCTGCCGATACACTTCACACGCGCGCCGGTCTCCCGGTCGGTGATGCTCGCCCGGTTGGCGCTGTCCTGGATGCGCCAGCGGCCGCGCCGGTCATACAAGCCCGGGTCGCGGGCCTGCATGAAGGCCAGTATGTGCTCGAAGTCAATCCTTGCCTGTTCAAACGATGAGGCGACAATAATCACCTCGCCACGCTGCTGGGTCAGGGGGCCGTGCAACGCGGCGCTGGCGATGGCGGCGACGAGGGTGGTCTTGCCGTTGCCGCGGCCAATGGAGAGCGCGGCGTCGCTGACGCTGATGCCCATGGATTTGCGGAGGAACTTGCGCTCCCAACTGAGCAGCTTGAACGGCTGGCCGGCGTGTCGGCCCTGCGTCGTTGTCAGGGACTGCACGTGGGCAATCACATCGTTTGCGACGGTCATCTCGCTCCATTTAGCACGGAGATAGACATA
>CBDEST010000004.1:0-37185 GCA_965242625.1 Bryobacterales bacterium
CCCGCCCGCGCCGGATCCGGATATTGAACGGGCCCGGGTGCATCCCGCCTCCGAACCGCCGTGGCCCCTGCCTTTCGACCGGATCCCGGAGCAAGAGTGCCGCTGGACATAAGCCCAGCGCACAGCCAAGAGCCCGATGATCTCCCCCACCGCGCCTACGAACTCGGTTGGGATGCCCAGCACATGCGCCGCATCGTACAGCTCGTTGCTTGGCAGGATGATGTCGTTGCTTGGGCCGCGAACACGCCTCCGAGCCTGAGCGCATGTGCCGCGGCATGCTCGGCCAATGCATTACGGAGGCCCTCGCGACCGTCGACCTGGAGATGACCGCGGCCGTGCGCGCTGGAGCTTTGACGACGAGGCCCGCTCTCTGCGCGCCGAAGCCGCGTTGCCCTCCGCCTGCCTGTCGGTGTCGCCCGCATCGGACATCCGCCGCGCAGCTGACGCTCACCTGTTCTTCCGGCGCCGGTACTCGTCGATCTGTTGCTCGGACAGGCCAAGAGATCGCAAGTAATCAGTCAAGGCAATCCCGTTAAGGGATGCTATGTAGCTGGAAGTAGAGTGCCCCGTCCCTGGTCCCGCCGCGGACTCGCCCGTACCGGACTCTTTACAATCCTTTACGCGATCCCTATTCACATATCTATTTACAAGAGGCGCAAAACCGTCACTTTTCTGTCCGCCCAGAGTCACTTTTCTGTCCGCCCAGGAGTCACTTTTCTGTCCGCCAGGAGTCACTTTTTTGACCGGCAGGGCGTCTTGGAACAACGGCAGCTGGACAGCTTCGAAGGTCCAGTCCGGCAGATGATCGATGTCCCGTAGATGCGGCAGGTTACGTTGGCGCAGGGAATGGACAAGCCACGGCGTTGACTTCTTGAGGCGGCGCTGGAATAGATGCCAGACCGGTTGCCAGGCCAGGATCGTTGCGATCCCTGCGTCTTCGATGCGGTTATGCGCCCATTGACGCCCGCGGGACGCGACGCGTCCGATCCATTCCAGCGCTTCCTGTCGGTCCGGCGCGTCCCCGAAGGCGTCCCAGGATAGCGCCTTGCTGTTGTACCCGACGCCGGTTACCCGCGCGCGTTCCTTCCTGGACTGCGGACCGTACAGCGCCCAGGCCAGCTGCAACCGGCGCTGGGCGCTGGGCATATCGCGGGACAAATGACTGGACGCCGGGATTGCGATCAGTTCCCCCGCGTCCGATAGCAGTCCGCCCGTAATCAACGCCGCGCGCGATCGGCGGAAGGCGCGGTCATGGATGTCCGAGTTCGTGCGCCAAGCGTCCGTATCGAAGGCCAGCTGGGGATCGTGCAACAGCGTCCAGTAGAGCAACCAATGCGCGTCGGGACGCAGGACGCGCAGATCCGGTGCCCAAGCGCCGATGTATCGCGAATGTAAGGGATAAGACCAGGCTTCCATATCTTGCTCCTATGGAATGTTGGGGGATGGGCGGGTTGGTGCGTATTTTCGACTCCTCTCTCGACGGTCGGTAACTAGGCGCGTACGGCGCACAGGCGGACATAGTTGCGCCCGATGGCCACCAGCCCACGCGCGCAGGGAACGGGCCGCCAACGGCCCGGAAATCGCCCTTCTGCGGCCTTGCAGCCACTCGGCGCAGGGAACGGGTCCGCCCGGCTGCCAGTTCGCGGCGGGGTAGGTTACCGGTCGACAGACGGGCCACGCGCAGCGCGCGCAGTGTAGCTAAGGTTAGGGGCAGTACCGCGTTTGGCGGCGCGCCGCAGCGGGCTTCTGCGGCTGGGCGCGGTGATTCTGGATCGGTCGGTATCGAGAGACGGCACTCGCGGCCCCAGGCCCATTCAAAGGCGCACCGCGGGCATGGCGCATGCGCCTCCAGTGGTTGCCGCCGCGTCCACGGCCCGCCCGGTAGCATCGCCGCGGCGTCCAGGTAGCCCAGCGTAGGCGGTACGGACGTTAACTTGACAGAGGGGAGCTCAGTAGTAGAATGGATCACTGTTCTTTACTCTGTTTGGTGTTGGGGAAGAGCATGGAAAACCGCTCGGTCGTGGAATGAAGGAGCGGTTTTTCTCTTTCAGGAGCCTTTTAGGGCAACCATGGCTCTCTCTCGGGCGGATGCGAGGCTGACACACGGGGCGAGACCTTAGAGGCGAAGACCTTGGGCGCATCCGCCCCGTTGCCTTGCGCTGTATATTGTCATATCTAATTTCTGATTTTCAAATCGGGCCGACGGAAGCCGCGGCACGCCGGAAAATTTGACTTTTATTGTACCCCGTAGGCATGAATCGCTGCGCTCCGGTAGCGTACACGCTACCGGAGCGCAGCGATTCATGCCGGTACCCCGTAGGCATGATACACCCCCAACTTCCGGTTCGCCCGCGGGGCCGCAAGCCCCGGCGAGAGACATTTTGTCCCGCGTATGAGTCTGTTCCAAGTCTGGGTACTGGCCGATGGCCTGCGCCTGCGCAAGCATCCCGGTACGCATGCCAGCATAGTTTACGCCCTGCCCAAGGGGACGCCGCTCTATCGCGTCGGGCCGAACCGCACGCCCGACGGCTCTGACCATCCGGCGTGGGCGCAGGTCGTGCGCACGGCGCGCGACAAGCCGTTGTGGTGCGCCGCCGAATACCTGGCCGCGGCCTACGTCGCGCCGGATCTGCCGCCCGATGCGCCGCTGCCTGTGCCCGCGCCGCTGCGCGCGGCCCTGCAGGACTTTCCGACCCTCCAGCCGCACGTCACAATCCTGACGGCAATTGCCGCTATCGAGACAGGCCTGCGCGATCGCACGCGCAATGGCGGCCACCTGGAGCGTCGGTACGAACCGGCCGTCTACGCCGCGTGCCAGCGCCGGTGCCCGAAACAGGCGCATGACGAACTGACCGCGCGGGCGACGTCGTGGGGCGCGATGCAATGCCTGGGCTATCACTTTCCGCAGGTTCGTCTCGCATCCGCGCTGGACTACGTGGGCTGGATGCGGGACTGTCCCGTCAACGAATACCGGGGCGGTTGCCAGTACGTGCTGGATCGCATCGGCCTGGAGGCCCTGCAACGGCGCGACTGGACGGCCATCGCCCAGGGCTACAACGGCGCGGGCGAGCGCCGCGTCGCCTTGGCTCGGCATCGCACGCCCTACGACGAACTGTTGCCGCAACACGCGGAACGCGTGGTCAACGAAAAGAGGAGTCATCCCATGCCTGACGAATCCGGCCCGGACCCGGACCCTGCGCCGCGCGGCGCGCAGGGACAAGGGAATGCGCCGCACCCCGTTCCCCCATCGCCCGCGTCTCCCCTGCGCGCCGCGTCGACCAATTGGGCCGCGCATGTCCCCGCGGTGCCGACCGCGTTGCTGGTAGCGATTCTCCTGGTTTTGACGTTGCCGCAGTTGGGCTTTTCGCCGCAGGCCACGGAGGCGATTACGGAGGGCGTGGAGACCGGCAATGCGGCGGAAGTGGCCGCGGCGCTGGTGCCGCGGCCCACGGACGGCTTGGATACGCGCGCGATGGAAACCCGCCTCGCCGCGCTGGAAGCGGCGGCTACGGCCCTGGCCCGCTTGACGCCCGGCCCCGAGGTTCTGCCGTCCGCGACGCCCGCGCCGACGGCCGTTACGCCGCAGGCGGCGACGCTGAACGGCAATTATCATCTCCGCACCGGCCCCGGGACGGACATGGAATCGCTCGCGGTCTTGTCCGCCGGGACGGACGTCTGGATCCTGAACTGCGGCGCCGCGTGGGTGCAGGTGCAGACGATGGGGGATAACCCGCAAACCGGCTACGTGAGCCGTCTGGGAGTGGAGTGCGCCGCCTGAGGCCCTGTTGCAGGGGTAGGGGGCAAGGACCAAGGCGTTTCGGGACCGGCGCAGGGATCTATGCAGGCGGCAGAACGACTCCTCCTTGGCGGGAGCGCGACGTATGAGCGCAGCGGGAACGTCAAGATCCGCGCGCAAGAAAAGACCGCCGAAGGCGAACGGACGCTTGGCCGCGGCGCAATACTTCCGCCAATTGCCGGACATTCCTGTCAAGAGGCTGGCCCGTCAACGCAACCTGTCGCCGGCACGCGTGATCGCGGCGCTGTCCGCCATTTCGCGGGCGGTCTCGCGGGAGTTGCACGCCGAACGGCCCGCCGGTCGCCGCGGCCGTTTGCGCCAGCAGCACGCGGAGCGCCGCAAATACTGGTTGGAAGAGGATTGAGCGTGGGGCGGATACGCGTCGGTCCCTACGCCCCTGATCGTCATCCCCATGACCTGGGCCGCGGGGAGCGGCTGGGACGTATTCCGGAGCGCGCCGACATTAGCCTGCAATGCGTGCTAGAGTGCGCGGCATGAAGGCCCTGGAGTTGAAGACGGCGCGCCTGACGGCCTCCGCATCGCATCCAGCGAGACGGGGGACGGGGAAGCGTTCGCGCGGGTGCCGGCAAGGGATTAATCGGGATGGCGCGGCTGTGATCCGCCGTTCAACGGCGGCGGAGACGCCTCTTGCCGCCGCCAGGATTGAGGAGGTGGGTACCTGCGTTAAGTCGGACGGAACGGCGCTCTGGCTTCCTCGGAGGCCGGCAGGCGGTGCCTTGGCTGCGCCTGTGCAGTCGTCCTGCTCCCAACGGACGCCGCCGCGCGTTGCGCCGGAGAAGGGGACAGCGCGTCCCCAGGCAGGGCTTGGGCCGCGCGCGGCAAGACACGCGGACTCACCGGTCGAGGGCCCAAAAGGCAGGTACTGGCAGGAGAAATGAGCGATGGCAAAAGGTAAGAGCAAAGGAGCCAGCTCGGGCCAAAACGCCGGCCAGATGGTGAATGTCGCGGGCCGCGTGCAAGAGGTCCTCACCGCGGACGGTTTGCTGGCTGTCCTGGGCCTATTGCCGTTTGACTACATCACCATCCCCATAGCCTTGAGCGTGCGATGGCTGTGGAATCAGATGGATGCGGAGGATCCGGTCAAGGCGGCCATGGATGCGGCCTGGGCCGAGGCGAATGCGGCGTGGGCGTCAGCCTCCTCCATTATCGCGGACGCCGCGCAGGAGGTCATGGACCCGATGGCCGACTCGCTTAACAACGACGTGGTGCCGGCCCTGGCCGCCATGAATCTCGAATTGGAAGCGTTCCAGCAGCAGACGGGCGAGGACGCCGCGCAAGGCGCGCAGTCCGCGATGGATTCGCTGTCTCCCCTGATTGGGATCCTGACCGAACTGGGAGAGCTGCTGGGGTGGTTGCACGTGGGTTTCACGGAGGGCCTTACCGCCGGATTGCAGGAAAATGCGAGCATTTGGGATCTGGTCGCCGCCTCCGCTCCGCTCTGGGTCCAGGTTTTCGATGCCTTGGGCAACATCATTGGCTTCGTGGCTTGGATCATCGGTCGGCTTACTGCGGCCCTGATCAACATCGCCGGTCTGGTGATCGGCCTCGTGCCGTTCGTCATCGGCGTCATTGCCGACGCCCTCAATCTCATCGGGATCGCGGTCGGAGCCCTGCTGGCCTTGATCACCGGCATTCCGTTCGATTTCCAGAGTGCGTTCGACCAGTTCATGTTGATCGACGTTTCCGCCATTGAACGCTTCATACGCGAACGGATTGGCGGCGCGATCCGCGGGGCGATTGATCGCCTCGGCGATTTGTTGTCCTCGCTCGGTGCCGACATTGTGGCGGGCCTGATCGCGGGCGTCACCTCGGCCGCGCCGGATTTCGGCCACGCCCTCGCCCAGCTCATACCTTTCGGCCGGCGCGAGCTGGAAGCCAATTCGCCCAGTCGCGTGGCGGAACGCGAATTGGGCGTGCCCATTGCCGAGGGCATTGTGGAGGGGATTGCGTCCATGAGCGCCCAGATGGAGAACGTCCTTGGCCTTCCGGCCCTCGCGGCGTCGGGCGCGGGCCGGACCGGCAGCCCCATCGTCGTCAATCAGTATTTTGAACTGGCGGACAAAAGCGAGCAGAGCCTCGCGCGCGCCGCCCGCCGCGGATCGGAGCAGGGCTTGGTCACGGTCTGGCGCCGTCGGGGGGAACGCGCATGAGATCGTTGGCTGGCGCGGGCCGCGCTTCGATCGGGAAGCGCCGGCGGACCGCGCCGAACCGGAAATCAGCACGCGGGCGCTTCGCCGTCCAGATGCATTTCTTTAATGCGCATGAAAGGCAGCGTCACGGCATTGCCCAAGACCGCCTCATAGGTGCGTTGGCCGCGCAGCTCGGCGACCAATTCCACGATGTCGTCTTCCAGGAAGATAAATTCGGACTTGTCGCCGTCAAAGGTGGCCAGGACGACGTCGTCCCACCCGTATTCGCCCTGCGTAACTTGCAGGCGGAAGGTGAAATCGTCCCCGTCCTGCAGGGATTGGATGATCCGCGCGCGGGAGTGCCACAGCGCGCGCTCGTGCCGATCCGGGTAGCGCGCGATATCCTCGAACCCGAGATCCGCCGCTGCCTGCTTCAGGTCGCACCACTCGCGGAGAGGCGTAGGCGTGGGCGTAGCGCCCGCGGGCGAGAGGGACGAGGGACGGTCCGGGATCAAATTCCCGATGGCCGCCAATATGGCCAGCCCCGCGAAGCCGATGCCCGTCCATTTCAAACATCCTCGCATCGTTGTCTCCCAAGGCAAGTCAAGGTCACGAATGCACCCGTCCCGCGCCGCAACGCACCCGGATCGCCGCGGTTCGCGAGGCGGGCCAGCTTTTCACTTGGCCGCGCGCGGCAGTCCGTCTTCGCTTCAGTGTATCCAACCGGCGGCTGCTGCGCGCAGGATGCCGATCGCCTCCTGCGCGCAGGCGAAATCGCCCAACGTCTGGTGAGTGCCGACACTAGCCGGCAAAAGGCGTTAGGCTGCGCGCAATGAGTTTGCCCGACCTGCAGCTGCGACGTATGCCATGTACCTGTCCCTGATCCGCACTCGTCTGTTGGCGGATGCCGCCGTTTCGGCTCTGGTCAGCCGTCGCGTGTACATCGCCGCGGTCGGCGCAGAGGCCGACGCGACGTATCCCTGCGTGGTCCTGACGGATCGCGGCGGGGAACCGACGCTCGCGCACGGCGGCCAAGTCGCGGCGGTGCAGGCCACTCTTGACGTCGCCAGCTGGGCTGCGACGCGGGAGGTCGCGTGGGACTTGGGCTACAAGGTACAGGCCAGTCTGGGAGGCTGGCGCTCGCGCACGGCCAGCCTCGCGATCGAGGCCGTGGTGCCGGTGGAGCAGGCTCTTGATTTCAGGCCTGGCGCGGAAGATGAAAGCGGTCTGTTCCGGGCGACGCTAGCGTTCATTTGCTGGTACATTCCCGGCGGAATTTGATTTGCTCTGATGAACAAGGAGATTTAGGAGATGGCTCAATCCAAAGCATATCCCGGCGTCAATGCGCGTCTGGCCTGGGTCGGCGTCGCGAACAGCTCGCAAGGCGCCGCGGCCAAAGCCAATCTGATCGACGGATGCCGCAATTTTTCCGGGCCGAGCACGTCCGTCTCGTCCGGCGACGCGTCGACCAACGAAAGCCGATGGATGAAATCAATCCCCACGCAGATCGATCCGGGCGTTCTGGCGTTCGAATTGCTCTGGAACCCGGCGGACGATTTCCACAAGAACGCGGCCACGGCCGCCGCGCCGGCCAAGGCGGACAAGAAGGGGTTACTCTATATCCACACGCATCTCTCGACGGAAAAATGGCGCCTCGTCCACCCGTCCGACGCCACGAAATACATGGAGTTCGAGGGCTGGATTTCCGGCTGGGACTGGCAAGAGCCGAGCGATGGCGTGGCCTTCGTCAACGTCGAGTTGAAGGTCAGCGGCGAAATTGACTACAGCCATGTTGCGTAGGGGCCTCCATGGATCGGAAAAAAACCTACGTCCAACCGGGACAGCGTTCGCGGCGGCATCTGAAAGAGATCGATTTGAACGGCGATACGCTCATTATCCGCAGCCTGACGATTGCGGAGGCGGAGCGCTTCAGCGTCCGGACCGACGACCCGCAGGAACTCCAGCGCCGCGGCGTCGATCTCTTGATGCTGGCCTGCGTCAACCCGGACGGCACGCCGCTGTTCGCGTCGGAGGACGACGTCAAGCGCACTTTCTGGACGCACGAGATCCCGCGTATTGCAAAGGCCATCACGCAGTTCATCCAAGACGGGGATCACGCGCTAAAAAACTCGTCACGGGCCAAGGGCCGGACAGCGAGGCCATCCGCTTCCGTCTGAAACTGGCCCGTGATCTCAGCCTGACGCTCGCCGAATTGGAGGCGCGCATGGACATCCGGGAATTGCGCATGTGGGCCGAATTTCTGCCGCGCGAAGATCATGCGGAACGGCGTGACGCGTTGCTGGCCGGCCTGTTTCTTTGCGTGCATAATTTCCTGGTCGGACGTCGGGGGCCGCGCCGGACCTGGAAACAGATCTGGCCTAATCCATGGCGCAAGCAATCCGCCCCGCCGTCGTGGGACATGCTGGTTCGCCAATTTCAAAGTCGGCCCGTTGCGAGATCCCATGGCGATGAGTAGCCCGGTTCGTTATCGAGGCGGACTCGGCTCCATCCGATCGGACGGCGGGGCCGCTTTGCCGCAACTCGGATGCCATCCGATGCATGTCACCCTAAAACGAACCGGCACCGGTTCCGCCGCGGCGCATTGGGCGGGCGGCTCCCTCGTCGTCAATCCATACTTTGAGCTGGCGGGCAAGAGCGAACAGGACCAGAGCACGGTCTGGCACCGGCGGGGAGAACGCGTATGAAGATGTACTCCTTTCGGGGCGTACGCCTGCCCGACAGCCTGCCCGACATCACCTTGGGGCCTGGAGAAGCCCCGACGGGCGTGGAGCCGGGCGTGGGCGGACGCGCGGTGGATCGCGGCGCGGGCGCCCCCTTGCAGGCTCAGTTTCAATTGCCCGAGCTCGCAGCGCAGTTGGTCACGCGTCCGGACGCGATAGCCAATCAGGTGGATCTGACCAGTACAGGGCGCAGCGGTAACGGCGTTCTCCGCACCGTCGAGGATTACGTTCACGTTCGCATCCCGCCGCGCGGAGGACTGGAGTTCAACTCTTGGCAACCGAACCGGCCGCGCTGGCAAAGCGGCTATCGCTACCGCATGGGTTTTGCCTATCGCGGCCGCGCGGTCGGCGCGCTGAGGATGGTGCCGGAAGCGATCGCCGCGCCCCCGCCCGACGGCGCGGGGACGCACCAGTATCCGTTCGATCTCGAGTCCGACAACTGGGCCGAACATGCCGTGGATTTCACGGCGCCGTATCCCGCCTGGGCCGATCTGCGCTTGCGCTTTGACGGCGGCACGGACTGCGATTTCCGGGACTGGTCTTTCGGCATGCCGTACCGCCAGGCCCGCGTCAACCTGTTCCCGGACGGCGATCCGTCCCTGTACTGGCATACGAACGGCTCCGGCGTCACCTTTGACGGGGCGATTCTTACCCTGCAAGGCGCGGACAATACGGCGTGGGCGCGTACGCCTGACCGGACGCATACGCCCAGCGGGGCGATCCCCGTCGTCAGCGGGCAGGCCTATTTCATCGGCTGCCATCTGGAACCGCCGCGCCTGCGCGCGAACGGCCCGGCCGGCATGACGCTCAAGGCGCAGTTTCTGGATCGGAATTACAACGCGCTGGGCGCGCCGCAGACGGTGTATACGTTCCATCGCACGAGTCGCACCAACGAACTGGGTGCCGTCGTCACAGCGCCGGCGCTGCCCTCTCACTCTTCCAATCCGAACCAGTATCTGCAATTGCAGCTGGCACCGCCCGCCAGCGGCGCTTTCAGAGGCCACTTCAGCCGCTTCGCCGTCAACCCCTACCTGGCGTCCGTACCCGAAACGACCGCCGACGAGCAGCTGGAGGCCTTGGCGGCGTTGTGGGGCACGGTCGGGGATCTGGTGATCCGGCGCCGCCGCGGCAGCGATCTCGTCGTGCCGGCCCGCCTCAGGCGCCTGGCGCCGTCCCAAAGCCTCAACGATCACCACGGACGCGTCTACGCCGTGCAGATCCAGTTCGAGACGCTGGACAAGGACATGCACGGCGCGTTCGTGTCGCATCCCTTGCCGGGAGTCAGCGCCGCCCTCCCGGACAATTACCTGATTCGCAACGACGGCTTGCGCGTCACGGACGCCGTGTTGACGCTGCATTTGCGGTCGGACGACGATCAGGGCGATACGGCCAGTGTGAGCGTCGACTGCGGCGATTGCCACTGGACGCTCGCCAACCTGAATATCGCGGCGGGCAATACCCTCGTCATCGACGCGGGCCGGGAAACCGTCACGCAGACCGTCGCCGGGGTCACGACGGACGCCTACGGCCAATTGACGTACCAGGCCGCGCACGCGTCGCCCTATCTCCTGGACTTGGCCGAGGGCCTGACGCGCCTGCGCATCGCGGGCCAGCGCCTGAATGCGCAATCGCGCTGGTCCCTGACCTACCGCGGCAAGGTGCGGATCTAGCATGGCCGCGCCCGGTAGCGTGACGGACGTCACGCTTTCCCCCAACGCGACCAGCATGGAACTCGCGTGGGCCGCGCTCGCTACGGCCACCGCATACCGCGTCGAGTACCAGGAGGTCACGGAATCGGCTTTGACCTGGACATTGGCCGGTACGCCAACGGCTCCGCGCCTCACGGTCCCGCGTCTCAAAGCGGCCACCGCGTACGAGTTCCGCCTGCAGGCGCAGAATGCGGACGGTGCCGGTCTTTGGAGCACCTATAGGGCCGTCACCCTGGCGGCTGGTTCGCCGGACCGGCCGCAGAACATCGTCGTCACGCCGGGCGACGGCACCCTGCAGGTCGCGTGGGACGCCGTCGCGGGCGCAACCGGCTATGACGTCCAGATCAATGTGCGCTCAACATGGCAACCCGCCGTCAGCTTGGCCGCCGCGGTACGCAGCTATACGTTTACGGACCTGGCCTATCAACAACGCTACGCCATCCGCCTGCGCGCCGCCAAAGGCGCCTTGCACAGCAGCTACGCATCCGCAAGCGGAACGACGATGCTGCCCGCGCCCGAGATCCAGAACATCGACGTCGTCAAAGGCCTTGATTCGCTCGCCGTATCGTGGACGAGCGCGCCCGCGGCCACGGTCTATGAAGTTCAGGTGCTGGACATGCACGACGCGCAGGTCGGGGGCTCGATACATACGCCGCGCACGGCCGCCACCTTGCCCAACCTGGCCCTGCATACGGCGTACACGGTGCGCATTCGCGGCCAGAACGCCCGCGGCTGGGGCGAATGGCTGCGCGAATCGACGCATACCGCCGTCGCGCCGCCCGGCAATGTCCGCGTCGTGTCCAGCTCGAACTCCCTGGCCTTCGCCTGGACGGCGGGCCGGGGCGGTCCCTACACCTACGAATACCGGTATCGACAGCATGGCGCGGCGGACTTCGGGACGCCGGTCGGCATCAGCGCGGCGGCGGTCAACCTGACGGCTCTGACGGCCAGCACGGATTACGATTTCGAGGTGCGGGCGCGCGTGGGCGCGCTGGAGTCGAACTGGGTCTCGGTCGCGGCGACCACCAGCGGCATGTCGGGCGCAGTGCCCGATCCCATGGCCGCGATCGTTGAGCACAGCGCCCTGCGCGTGGCCGTGCGCAACCCGGCCGGACAGCGCATCGGGACGGGCCCGTTGACGGTCCAGAATCCCGCGTGGAGCCAGCGCATCGATCAAATCGGCACCTTCGACTGCACGCTCTACGCGGATCAGGCGCAGGCGGAGCATGCCGTCTATCCCAACGCTCTGGAGATCTTCGAACCCGGCTCGCCGTTCTTCCTGGGCATCTACCACATTATCGACGTCAACCGCGTGCCGCAGGCCGACGGCACGGTGCGCCTGGAGCTCAACTGCATCGAGCAAATGCGCGAATTGACCGAAAAGGTCATGACGACCGCGGCCTACGCGGGCGCCGGCCTGACGCACGCGACCGCCTTGGCCCAGTTGCAGGCCTTGGCTCCGGGGTGGACGTTCCGCCCCGCGGCGGACCCGCCCGTCAACCGCGTCCTGTGGTCGGAGCAGGACGAAAACCTGTTCGGCGCGCTCCGCCGCCTGGCCGAATTGACGGGCACCCACTTCTACCAATCCGGCGATCGGGAAGTGCAGTTCGTGGGCGCCTTTCCGGTCTCGCGCTATCGCCTCAGCGCGTACGCGGACGGACGGGATCCCCATATCCTGCGCATCCAGGAAGGATCCTTGTCCCTGCGTCGCGACGGCCATGACGTCGTGACCCGCGTCATTCCCCGCGACGGAGACGGGCGCGACATGCATCGGACGAACCGGGCGCTGCCCGCCGGCTTTTCCTTGCAACACGGCCGCACGATGCTCGTCCATGACGCGGCGGAGACGGCCTTGGGCTTGACGTCCGCGACGGCCAAGACCGTGTTTCTGCCCTTCTCCAACATCCGGCCCGACGCGCCGGCCCTGTTGCGAGGGGCCGCCAATACGATGTTCGACCGCGCCGTGTTGTACCTGCGCCAGTATCAGGCCCCCGTCGCGACCTACGCCGTGAGCGTGGACGTGGCGCGCACGCAACGCGCGATGCCGCTCCTCGCACGGCAGGTGCGCCTGGTGTTCCGCCGCGATCCCGCGCATCCGATTGACGTGCAGGTCAACGTGCTGGAAGCCAATCTGTCGGTCGCGGACGACGGTACGCGCACGTACGGGCTCACCGTCTCGACGGGCACGGTGCTGCCGCCGACGGACAACCAGGCGCTGGCCAATCGCATTGACCGCCTGCAGGAAGCGACGGCCCTGACCTATGCCCAGTTGCACGACATCATCGCCCAAGGCAGCGACAATCCCGACGTTCACGCCATTCTCAATATCTCGATCGACGCCAGTAGCCGGCGCATCGAAGTTTCCCCCTCCGGTACCGGCACGGGCGACTCCTTCGACGGCGCCGACGTCATGCGGCTGATAACGGGTGCCATGATCCTGAACAAGCTCTCGTCCCGCGCCCTGACGGATAAGGTGTCGAACGCGGACTGGCTCGCCAAGAGCGAAGCCGCGGGCGTGGGCGACGACGCGGTCGATCCGGCGCTGTCGCTTGACGTCACCTCCGGCCGCGCGCGGTTCGCGCTGTCGCCCGGCAATTCGCGCGTCGATCTGACCGACGACGACTTGGAGACCATGGGGGCCGTGACCTCCGTGCCCAATCCGACCATTGCCCTCAGCACGCCGCGCGGCAAATTGCGCTGGACCGTCAATCCGGGCGGGGACTATGCGGAAGCCACGCGCCGGAACGTGTCCGATCTCCTGAATCTGACGCTGACGCGCAGCGGTGCCAGTACGTCGGAAATCGAGATTACCTTGGAAAGCGGCGGCCAGGAAATCGACACCCTTGACATCACGAGCGCCAACATCAAGAATCTGCTGATGACTTGGCGCAAATTGAGTCAAAACGGATCCACGATCTCGCTTAGCGGAGGCGGGGGTTCTGCCTCCATACGACCGGCCTCGATCAACATTTTTCAGGATGCTACGCGGAAAGACATCGGCATCCAGCTGTTCTGGAGCGCAAGCGACAAGGTGACGTCCTTCTTGACGCGGAACAACCTCAGGTGGTTGCTGGCAGCGATGCTGGAACAGCGCATCTCAGCCCTGAACAATGCGGACAAAACCCGGTTACGCACCGACGCGCCCCTTCATCTCCTCCTGCACAACGTCATTGGCGTGCCTAACAGCGCTTTCCGGCGCGACCCCAGCCCTCCGCACTGAGTGAGGTCCTATGTCCGCCTTCGATTCTATGCGCTCCCTTGAAGCCGTTGAGCGCACGCGCGAACTGATCCGGACCCGGGACGGCCATCAGCAATGGCAGCGCGCCGTCGCGGATATCAGCGAACAGAACTTCACGACCGCGCTCAAAACCCGGTTGGAGAGTCTGTCGGAGACGCGGTCCGGCCGCGACGGGGACGCTGCCGGTTGCGCGCTGCCCGCGTCCTATGTCCGCGTGAGTGCGGAAGCCTCCGCGCAGGCGGAGGAACGCGTGGCCATAGACGATACGCACAAGGTCGTTGAACGGGCCGTACGTTGCGATCCCCGCGCCATCGTGGATGACGCGCAACTGGCTTTGAGTCTGGCAACGGGCGCGCTCAGCTTTGCGGGCTTGGAGGCCGATGCGCCCGTTGAGCTGGAATTCAACGGCACTGTTCCCCTCCAATTCCAAGGCCCTGCCGGTACGGTGCAGATCCTGTTGCGGGCGTACCGCGTCGGGGACGCGAACCATCCCCGGAGCGCGTACGTGCTGGGGGAACGGTCGCTCGCGGCGGCTCCGGCCCGGATCGTGATCCAACTGCCGCTCACCGCGACGGTCGTGCCGGTATACGGCGCGTCCTCGGCGCAGGACGGCGCGGGCCTTTGTTACCGCCTTATCTACCGTTTTCGGACGCAGGTCGCCCGCGTGCCGGCGCAGTCCTACATCGGCCTGGCCACCGACGCCGCGACCGCGCAGAACGTCGTCAGCATGCGCCGCGTACGGCGCGCCTCCCCATTCGCGCCGTACGCCGTGCAGACGCCTCCGCCCGCCTTTGCGGACACGCGCACGCTGACGGAGACGGCCGACGATATCGGTCGCGATATCGCGTGGCAGGCGCGTCCGTCTGCCTGGCCCGTCTCGCCGGCGTGGCAACCGCTCATCGCCCGCCGCGCGTGCGTCATCCGCCTGGCTGGATCGTTCGCCAACGACCATGGCTACGTCGGCGGATCGTTCTATCTGAAAGGCCGGTTTCTGGATGCGGATGCCCAGCTCCTGGCGGAATGGACGCGTCCCGTGCCGGTCAAACAACGCGCGGCCGGTGAGTTCGCATGCTGGTTGGGCACGGGGCCGGACAACCTCCCCGCCGCCATGCGCTATCTGACGCTGGACAGCATCGCGAGCCCCGCGCGGGATCTGACGGGCGCAGCGGGCTGGCCCACTAATTCGGGCTCCCGCGTGACGTTCACGATCCAGCAGGTCGCGTTCTGCCTGCGCGCCGTCGCGGACGTGACGTACGACGTCCGCGACGACGCGATGACGATCCGCCAACTGGACGGCACCGCCGAGCGCATCCGTTTGGCGTCCGTGCGGACGGTCGCGACGCTGCCCCCTGCGTCCGCGGATCAGCAGGACGACGTCTTCTACCTCGCGACGCCGGCGGCCGGATACCCGTCCGGCCATTATCGCTCCGTGCGCAACCCGCTAATCGTAAACAAGGTGCGGCTCACCGCGGCCGTCAAGGCGGCGCCCAATCCGTCCGGAGAACGGGGCGCATCTCGGATGGGGTCGGTCACGCCCGGCATCCAGGGCGGGATCGAGGACGCGGACGGCGCCGTCCGTTTCGGCTCTCTCGTCTGGTTCACGCATCCCGGCGCGGGCGCGCACATCATCAGTCATGTCGCCGTAGACTCCGCTTTGCCGTCTTTATGGGTGCGGCTCGGCTATTACGATGCGGCCAATCGGCATCAGCTCACGCCCGCGGTCGCCTTGACGCGGTACGGCGCGGGCGATCGCACCGTCGCCGGCATGACGTACCGCGCCTTCCAGACCGCGGCCGCCGCCTTCCCGGCCCTGGCGGCGGATCAGGTTTTCGACGCCTTCTACACGACGTCCTCCGACGGCGATGCCGGCTTGGCCTTGCGCGACGCCTACGTCTGGCGCCAGGCAGACCGCTTTGACTCCGCGTTCGCTGCGTGCGTCCAGAACCCGGCCGCGCCCGTCATCCCTGCGGCCGCGGTCCAGGACATCCAGGCCAAGATACTGCCGCACAAACCGACGGCGGCCGATGCCGCCCGCGAACCGGTGGGACGCATCCTGGCCTGGGAAAATGCGGCCTCTCAGATGGAAACGTGGATGGTCAGGGAACCCCTGTCGTACCGCGCCGATCAGTTGAATGCCTTGGCCTACGACTTCCTCAACGGCTATGCGTTCAGTCGGCCCGGTTTCCCGCCGTTGCCAACGGATGCGCGGCCGTCACAAGGCACGGCCGTTACCGATCCCTTCGCTTTGCTCGGGCTCATGTATCTGTTTGCCGCGCCGACGCGCGGACGCCTCACGGGCATGGCCTACTGGTCCGCCGAGCCCTATGACGGCCTGCCGCGCCTGCCGGACACGCTCTACGTCCGGCAAACCCTCTTCGACGCCGCACGCGCGTGCGACGTGACGTGGGTCAAACAGCGTCATCCCTACCGTCAAAATCTGAGCGTCGGACGCGCCCAGCTCTGGAGCCCGTCCTTCGCGGCGCCCAACGGACGGACCTACGCGCTGTACAAGGCCAACGAATTCGCGGGTACCCTGTCCGCCCACGCGCGGTTCGCGGGCGAGTACAGGAATGCCCTTCGTCTCTATGCCGCCGCGGGCCATCCGGACGCCGCGGCCATTCGCGCCGTGAACGTCCCGGGCAAGCGCGTGATGGGCATCGCCAGCGCGAGCGCCGCGGCGCATTGAACGGAACCCATATCCTCCATAGACGCGCGATCGGCAGGGGAAACCTTCACTTCCCTCTATAGGGTCGTCTGCCTCTCTTGCATAACGTCGCGGTCTGCCGAAAAGGGGCCACCTGGCCCCTTTAGACCGGCTGGCCACCTGGATCGATCGCTGCGGGGCCAGTTGTACGGGGTGGGGTACCGCGCCATAACAACCAACATCCCGCTTCCACGATGTCGCTTTGACGACGCCACGGTCCATAGACCCGATAGGCAACGCCGTTAGGGTATCCGCCCGCGCCTTGGGCGCGAGCGGACCGTTGAGTACGTCGCTGCTTAACCGTCCCGGACACAGAACGCGTAATGATCGCCCGAATCTGAAAACAGTAACGCGCCGATTCCGCGGGGTAACCAAGCGGGCTGTTTCTTGGTTGTTGCAGAAAGCCGCACAGGGTGATCCATGCCATGGCAGGTCTCTGCACATGGATCCTGAAGTGTGCTCCGTCGGCTTCCCATCCATGCACCGACCGGGGTAGGCAAGACGCTCTTGTCCTCTGTCCCGTCCCTGGCACCGCGAGAGCCCTAAGGGCTTGGCCCCTGTCCGACCGCGCGGTATGGCGCGGCGGGTGGGGGCCAGCGCCTTGAAAGCAGAACGTAAGATTTGATATTATTACCGGGTCTGCGCTCACTCCAAGATGACGGTCGCGCCCATGTCCCCTCCTGCTGCCAGCGGCGCCGGCACGGATGCCCAGCTGACGGCTCTGTGGCTGGCCCGTTTCGCCTCCGCCCATACGCGCGCGGGCTACGCGCGGGACGTCCGCGCCTGCCTGGCCAGCGCGGCGCGGGCGGCCGGCGCGCCGGTCGCGCTGGCGGGCCTGACGGTGGCGGATCTGATGGCCTGGCGCGCGCAGCGGTGCGCGCAGGGCCGAGCCCCGGCGACCGTCAACCGGGGCCTGGCCGCGGTCACGTCCCTGCTGGCTTTTGCGCAGCGCACGGGCTACCTGTCCCGCAATGTCGGCCGCGCGGTGGAGGCCTTGCCCGCGCCCTGCCGCCTGGCGGAACGCATTCTGGACGAGGCGGCCGTCCAGCGCCTGCTGCAGGCCGGCGGGTCGCGGCGCGACCGCCTGTTCCTGCATTTCCTCTATTACGCCGGCTGCCGCGTGACGGAGGCGACGGGCCTTTGCTGGCGCGATCTGGCGGGGCTGGCCGCCGCGGATCCGACGCGGCCCGTCGTGGCGGCCCTGCACGGCAAAGGCGGGCGTACGCGGCACGTGCCGCTCCCCGCCTTTCTGGGGCGGGCCCTGCGCGCGTGGCGTCACCACGCGGCAGGGCCGGCCGACGCGCCGGTCTTCGCCACGCGCACCGGGCACCGCCTCGATCGGAAACAGGCCTGGCAGATGGTGCGCGCGGCGGCGCGGCGCGCCGGCTTGGCGCACCCCGTGTCGCCCCATTGGCTGCGCCATGCGCATGCCTCCCATGCCCTGGACCGCGGCGCGCCCGTGCATGTGGTGCAGGCCACGCTGGGCCATGCCTCCCTGGCGACCACCTCCCGCTACGCGCACGTGCGGCCCGGCGTCGGATCCGGCGCGCAGTTGGCGCCGGCCGCGGCGCGGCTGGAGGTCTGAACCGTTCCCCCGCGCCGCCCGTGCATCCGCCAGGCGGGGCCCCCGGCGGCGGGAGCGCGCGCGGCGCTTTCGGGGCGCAGGCGCAGCCTCTCCAGCGTCCCGTCCGGCAGGGAGGCCAGGGCCGCCTGCAGACGGGCCCGCACCTCCGCGGCCCGGACATGGCCGGCCACGCGGAACGACATATGCGCCGTGAAAACGCGGGCGGTGGCCCGCGGCGCCTCCGCAGCCCGGCGGTGCTCCGCGGCCGCGCGACGCGGGCGTTCCAGGTGCCCGTGCGCGTCATGCACGCTGAGGCGGCCGGCTTCCACCGCGGCGACGAGATCGGGCCGCGCGCCTTGCAGAAGGGCACGCGCGCGTTTGACGGAGCGCGCCCCCACGGCCAACTGCGCGGCGGCCTGGCCTACCGTCCAAGAGCCCGCCGCCGCCTGGACGGCAGGCCGTCCGCGCGGGCTGTCCAGAGAGAGGCGCGCCGCGATCAGCGCGCGCTGGGACGGACTCAGATCCCGGCGCGCGGCGTTGCGGGCCAGGACGCAGGCCAGCGGGTCGGCGTCATCGGGCAGGATCTGGATACGCGGCTCCACGTCCAGCTCCTGGCAGGCTCGCCAGCGGTGTCGGCCATCGATGACCTCCCCTCTATGCACCAGCAACGGTTCCAGGAGGCCTTGGACCGCGATGCTGTCTTTCAGAGCCGCGTACTGCGCCGCGGTCATGGGCGGGAACAGGGCCGTCAGCGGCGACAACGCCAGCGACAAGGCGGCAGGCGGGACGGCGCGGCGAGAACGGCGGCGGACAGCGGCAGAACGGGACATGGCAGCGACGGCCTCCTTGGCTGCAGGCCAGACCGGCCTGCGCACTGGTTGTACCATGCAACATAAAACAGTCCAAACGTTCTTTCTGCGGTCGTTCGCAGGCGTTCCCGGCGTATGCGCAGGCCTCTCCGCCCAGCAGGGCGGTTGCGCGCCCATCGGGCGCGCACGGCGTAACGACCGGGATCGCGGTTCCGGACGCGCCGCCGGCGCCCCTCCGCGCGTGCAGGGCAGGATCACCGCCGCGGCATGCCCCATAAGGCTTCTTATGGGGTACGCCGTCCTAAAGGGGCCGCTTGGCCCCTTTACGGCGCGTGGGCTTTATGCGCGCCAAGCCGATGTCCTATACACTGCACGAGCCAGAACCCCCTTCCCTTTTTTGGGGGCTCTTTCCTGCTCTGCCCTTCCCTGATTGCCAAGATGGACGCACCATGAAGAAATGGCTGAAAGGCTGCGGTCTCGCCGCGCTCGTTATCGTCGTCATTCTCGTCGGGGCGGCGGTCCTCGTGGCCGTCAGGTCCGACCGCGCCCCTGATCCCGACGCGGGCACCCCCGCGCCCCAGGCGCCCGCGACGGCCGCCCCCGCGAATGCCGATGCGCCCGCCGCCACCGCCACGCTGGAACCGGAAACCGTCACCGCGCAGCAACTGCTCCAGGATTTCCGCGACAACGAGATCCGGGGCGACCAGCTGCACAAGGACCAGGTCAAATACGTGACCGGGCCGGTCGACGACGTCCGCGACGACGGGCGCGGCTATTACATCGATTTCGGTGCCGAAAGCCCCGACTGGGATTTCGGCTCGGTGCGCTGCCGCCTGCGCGAGCCCGCGGCCGCAGCGGCCTTGCGCGCCAGCCAGGCCGTCACCGTGCTGGGCCGCATTGCCGGCCTGGGCCTGTTCGATACCGTTGAAATCGAGGACTGCGCGGTCACATGGGCGGAAGATCTGCCGGACGGCGCCGAGAGTGCGTCCCCCGCGACAGCCGCTTCGGACACCGTCACGGCGCAACAACTGTTGCAGGATTTCCGCGACAACGAGATCCGGGGCGACCAGCTGCACAAGGATCAGGTCAAGACCGTGACGGGCCGGGTCGACGACATCCGCGACGCCAGCAGCGGCTATTACATCGATCTGGGCTATGAAGGCGACGAGTGGGATTTCGGCCAGGTGCATTGCCAACTGCGCGATCCGGAACAGGCCGTCGCCTTGCGGACCGGCGACGCCGTTGCGGTCCGGGGCCGCATTGCGGGCCTAGGCCTGATGGACGTGATTACCATCGAAGACTGCGCGGTGGAACCGTAGCGGTCCCGACTGGGCGCGTCGCCGACGGCCGGGCATGAGAGCCACCATCCCGTACGGACGCGTCCGGGCCGGTCGGCGGCACCCCCACCAATAATAGGGTGATCGGTCACGCCATGCGACCGGAATGCGCCCTATGCAGGGCGGCCAATAGGGACGCGAAATCACTTGCGAAACGGCGGTTTCGCGTTGCTACCGCAAGGCACATCCTTGCGGATGGTGGCTACCGTGGGTTTATACGCTCTCCCCAAGATCCGTTCCAAGCCCCGTAGCCCTGTGCTCTCGCTACCGGCCGGCCCAAGGGGGTACGCAGAACAGGCGGGCACAGGGCTGACGGACCAACTCCACAATCCGCCGCGGTCAGATCGTCGCGTGAAAACCAGAAGGCTTTCGTCGTACGCGCCCGCTTCGCGCGCTGCCTGCCACAGGAAACGGTCCGATAGCCTTCCAACCCTAAAGACGGCCTGCCAGCTCGGAATGGCCGCGCTTGCAGCATACGGGATCCACTCCGCATAGCCTGTCGGCTTTATCTGGGCTACGCATAAGTTCCGTCTCCATCGCCTCCAGGCCGCCTCCAAGGACTGGTTCGAGAGAAGCGGCGCAAATCTGCAAACTTCCGCTACATACGTGCCAAACGACACACTGCACTCGGGGTGGCGCGCCTCTTGGAGAGCCAGGCACATGTCTATATCGCTGTCCAGGATAGTCATTCTTCCCTCCGCTATGGCCTAACCGCGTGATTCATTGCCGGCGACGGTCTGCTGGCGCCAAGAGACATTTCAGCCTCAAGCGCAGCCTGAGTGCCGGCATTCGCCAGTGAGTGTGTGACGCCTCAATGAGCGAGTCCAGGCAGGCCACCAAATGCGGTATGGGATCCGATCAGATCGCGCCATTGCAAGTCTAGAACCTCGGCGAGGTCGGCCAAGTGCGTACGCTAGGGCGCGAGCGCGGTCTTATTGAGGACCCGCCATGATACCCGAGAGTGGATCAGCGCGCGGTCGCTGCGCGCGCTCAAGCTGACATCAGTGACCGACCTGCAAAACAACAGGTCTCTCCTGAAATCTTTTTCGCCGCAGAAATGATATACTAGGATCCTATGGCCTTACGATTCTAGACGTAACAGATACTCGAAGACACGGAACGTAGATGTCCAAATCTCTGCCTTCTCGCACCGTCTCCCCCCGTGCGCGTTCCAATATTCGAGTCAGCCGCGAACATCTGTTGCGCATGCGAGAACTGGCTGCCCAGTTCGGTTGCTTGGCCGTCAGTGGCTTTGACCCGGATCTGAAGCCCCGACCCTCCGCGGCAGAATTGGTGCGGGCCATCGCCCGCGGCGACTTGGTGCTGAGTCGCCCGCCACAATCTCAGGGGGCGACGTCGGATCAAAAAACGGAGGTGAGTTAAGGACAAGCAGCGGGAATGTCCGTAGCCTGCATGCGAGTTGCACTTGGGCCGTTGCATTTTATAGGCAGTGGCTCTCAAGAAAGGCTGCCGTGAAGAGAGCACGTATTGTTGCCGTATTGACAGGGAAAATGTAACCGATGCATCGTCTGCCCTGTCTTTTCTGCCTAGGTTCAAAGGCAAAAGCCGTCGTATGCGTCGCCCAATCTTCTCCATGAATTCTGTACCTAACCGATTGTTCCTCCGATCCGTCTCTGGAATCTTTTGATAACGTTGGACGGCTCTACTGCTGTATCTTGCGCTCGGCCTCTTGGAGATAGTGCTCATACTCCTGTCTACCTGAGGCGGACTGCCGCCCACGCGAGGCAAAAAAGATCCCAAAAGAGAGGGCAGGCTAGGCATCTCTCTTTATGTACAGGAGGGTTGCTTGTCTTGCTCGCATAAAGTTCCTGTGCCGTTTACGCGTGGCAAGCCCCGAGCATATCCGCGGGTTGTCGCTCTCTGCCACTGGGCACCCGCGAACTGTAAAAGGGCCAAGTGGCCCCTTTAGTCCGGGGATGGTGTGTGCCGCCTGCCAGCTACAAAGGTAACTCACGCGGGAAGACAGGACGACACAACCCTAGAAGTCTAGGCAGTGAGTCTACCCACCGTGCGGCACCTAGGACAGACCGGAAGCTGGCGGTTGCCCCGAGCTTCGTCGCCGTTGCGCGACGGCAAAGGCGAGCGCACGCGGCACGTCCCTCTCCTCGCGTTCTTGGGGCAAGCCCTGCGCGCGTAGCGGAGACCTGTGCCGAACGCAGCCGCGACCCCGGTCTTTGCCACGCGCACCGGGCACCGCGCCGATCGGAAGCCGGCTTGGCAGATCGTGTACGCGCCGGATCGGCGCACCCCGTATCGTCCCATTGGCTACGCCATGCACATGCCTCCCACGTCTTGGATCGCGGAGTGCCCGTGCATGTGGTGCAGGCGACATTTTCCAGAGTCCAGTCCAGAGGGGTGCCTGCAACTGGGCCTGTGCCTCCGTAGACCGGCCGCGGCCGGCCACGCGTAACGACATGTGCGCCGTGAAAACCCGGGTGGGTATCTCCGTCTCCGCTTGAATCCAAAGCTAGGCTGGCCCCGCACCGGCCGGATGCGCTGTCGCTGGAGCCGCCCCAAGCGGTGGTAGGCCTCGTTAACGTGAGGCCTACCGCGGCAACGAACGCGACCAAGGATTGAGCTACGGCACTCGCAAAACCATCAATTACGTACGCCGCGTCTCGAACGCGTCCGGCAGGCAAACTACTCTTGGGATCCTACCGCTGTGAACTTTTGGGACATCGCTTTCTCAACGAACCGTATGAAGGATACGCGGCCACTCGGCCATACGAGCTGCCCGCGCAGGAAATTCCCGGCCGCGCGGCACGGCAGGCGGACAGAGAGTGCCGCAACCGACTGCGTGCTCTGTCCATACTGTCCGCGCCTCGTATGTGTAGAACGCGTCATTCGCGCCCGGCTGGATACTGGCTGATGGGCCGTCGAGAATGTCGTAGCGACATGGGAAAGCCTTGATGCGCCTGTACGAGGAGACCCAACAGCAACATGGCCAAGGTACCGGCTATTATGAGGACTTGATGCGAGGGCCAAGCCGCGGTCATCAATTGGCCGGGCAACAATAACCAACAGCCCGCTTCCACGATGTCGCTTTGCTGACGCCACAGCCCATAGATCAGACAGGAGGCAAGGATTGCAATAGAGAGCATATGCAATGCGGTCAGAATATCGGCCCACGAAGCGAGCGAGCGTTGTCCGTTGAGACTGTCGCCGCTCGGCGGTTCCGGATACAGAGCGAGTAATGACAGCCCGCAGCTGAAAAACAGTAATGCGCCCACTGCGCTGAGTAACAAGACAGGACGTTTCTGGGTGGTTGCGGGAAGACGCGCAGGAGGGTTCATGCCATAACTGGCTTGCAATGCCGGACTCGCCCATTTCTTTTCCCAGCGCCAGAAGACCAGGCCAACCGTCAGCAGGACCAGAAGGAACAAGCCGAGCGCGCCTAACAGCCAATCACCCAGTAGGGCAGGGATGTCGGCATAATGGATAGGCATCACGGGCAAGCGCGCTACGACGTAGACCACCCAAAACATCAAGAAAATGATCTGTATCCACAGAATCAACCATCCAAGGACCAAGTGTCCCTTCCAGAACCCCCAGATGACCGCCAGAGACGGGTACAGGGCAGCCGCGAGCGCGGCTCCGTACTGGACTTCGGTCAAGGAGCCTGCATCTACAAATACGAGGGGAGTGTAGGGTGAAGCGACGAAGGCGGCCGCAAAAAGCGCGACACGGCCTATGCGAAGCCGAAAAGGGCGAGAGGCAAGCCATAGCGGATCGAGGCGTGACTTGTCCAGTCTCCGTAGCCATGCCTGCCTCTCGGATTGCCGTTTAAAGTTCATAGTAAACAGCAAGTGTTTTCCCTCTCAGTGCCCTTAGCTCCAAGGTTACCTATCGCTGTAAAAAACACAGCTGCGCTCCACATCCCTCTCAACCGTACCGCAAAAATTAAAATAGCAGGCATCTCTGTCGTAGACAACCTCAATGGTGTAGCGCGTATACCCTCGTAATCCGTCCAAAAGCGATTGTCGGTTGGACAAGCGGCCATCCGGGCCTTCGGAGATTTCATAGGTTGTGGGACCGGGGTGTCTGGTTCTAGCCATTTCACGACGGTGCCGGAGAAAGTATAGGCCTCCATCCACCAATCGGGTATACGTTTGTCCTTATGGGCGCGCCACGCCTGCAGCCGGGTCACGGTGACCGCGGCCAGGGGCGTCGAATCGCTCCAGGCCAGGAAAGCCTGCACTGCGCGCGCGTAGGCGCGCTGCGTATGGGGCGAGGGCTTGAGCGCCAGCCAGGAGCGGATCAGGGCGCGGTCGCTGCGCGCGCCCGACAGGTTGGGCGGGCGCAGCGGCGACGGGCCCGCGGCGGGCGGCGCGAGGGGGTTGTCCGGCAGGGCGGCGGCTCCGGCGGGAGGCGGATCGACGGCGCCCGCATGATACCCGATAATGGCGGTTATCGGGTATCATGCGGGCGCCGTCGATCCGCCTCCCGCACTGTCCGCGAGCCTCCAGATCCGAATGGCCAAAGCTATTTCCTGACCCGACATCCCACGTTGTGCTACCCACGGGCTGAGTACCGTGGATGTCATCACGCCTCTGACAGGGATGCTCGGTACGACGCTGGCAGCCGACGAGTCAAGGTACGGTTCTCCAGATGTTTGCTTGAGGCTATTTGCGCCGTGTCCGTTCCGTTCCAGCCAGCCCGACTTGCAGCGAAGCCATGCCATACTTGAACCTCGAACGCGTACTTCGTACGCATCTACACAGCGGATGCCATAGTAGAATGCTGATCTTATCGCCCGAGGCAGCCCAGCCCCCGATCGCTAACGCTCGTCCGTATGGAAAGGGAATCGGGCCCGCGCTTGGCTCAAGTGCGACACAGGGTTGGAGGGAGAGGAAGTGATGCCATCAGATATCATCTCAACTTTACTCAAGAACAGCCTCCATCACCTTTCGTTGTTCAATGCAGACGAAATCGAAAATTTACGCGGTCGGATTTTCATCAAACGCATGCGGAATCAGGAAAAACTGTACGTAAAGTGCGTCGTACGAGGCCGCGATGTCCAATTGAAGCCGGAGGAAATCGTTCGCCAGCTCTACGCGTCTCAGCTCATGGATCGCTATGGCTATCCAAAACGACGGTTAGCGTGCGAGTATCTTGTGAGTATGGGAGCCAGCCGGAAGAAGGTGGATATCGTCGTCTTGGACAAGCATCGTCCCGATGCCGCCTACATCATCGTGGAGTTGAAACAACCCAAGTTCGAGAAGGGTAAAAGCCAACTCAAATCCTACTGCCATGCGACCGGTGCGCCGCTGGGCGTGTGGACTAACGGAAAAGACATGGCGTCTTATCACCGAAAGGATCCCAACTTTTTTGAAGATATACCCGAAATTCCCGGCGCGCACCAAAGCTTGGCAGACATCCTGCGCGAACGCTTTACCCTAAAAGATCTCATACTCAAGGATAAGCTCGCCCGCGAGCGCAAATCCATGAAAGACATCATTCTGGAAATGGAAGACGAGGTGTTAGCCAATGCGGGCGTGGATGTGTTTGAAGAGGTATTCAAACTCATCTTCACCAAGATCTACGACGAATTCTGCAGCCGCGAGAATCAGGTTGTCATCGACCATCTCGTGCGCCGAAAAATGCATTCTGGCCAAAATTACGATGCATTCAAGACGTTTGTCGCACAGATTCCGGATGACGATTTCCGGATCTTGGAATTCCGGAACACGGGACAGACCGACGCGGAATTGAAGGCCAAGATCCAGGATCTGTTTCAGCGCGCGATTGCCCAATGGCCTGGCATTTTCCGTGCCGAAGCGACGTTCGATCTATCCGACAGCCATCTGGCCATTTGCGTTTCCAGTTTGCAAGACGTCAAATTGTTCAACTCCAATCTGATGGTGGTGGACGAGGCCTTCGAATACCTGGTCAACAAGTCAGCCAAGGGCGAGAAAGGACAATTCTTTACGCCGCGGCATGTTATCGACATGTGCGTGCGCATGCTCAATCCCCAACGCGGCGAGGATATGATAGATACCGCGGCGGGCAGTTGCGGGTTTCCCGTGCATACTATCTTCCAGCTCAGAGGACGCCTGTTCACCACCGCTGAAACCCCGCGCGCGGATCTAGAGGACGCGCTCCGGGTGTTCGGCATTGATTTCGACGAGAAGACTGTCCGCGTCGCGCGAACCTTGAACCTCATTGCGGGCGATGGCCAGACTAACGTCCTGCATCTGAATACTTTGGACTACGACCGCTGGAGTGACAATGTCCAGAAAAATCCGGAATGGATCAGAACTTATGGTCGAGGCTATGAACGCCTAGTTCGTTTGGCGGCTGACAGGGATCAGTGCAAGCGTTTCCGTTTCGACATCGTGATGGCCAATCCGCCCTTCGCGGGCGATATCAAAGAGGGACGGATTCTGCATCGGTACGAACTCGCCTACAGGAACAACCAGGCGAGAAGCAGCGTGGCGCGGGACATCTTGTTTATTGAACGCAACCTAGATTTCCTCAGGCCTGGCGGACGCATGGCCATAGTGTTGCCCCAAGGCCGTTTCAACAACAAGAACGACCAATACATTCGCGACTTCATCGTCGAGAAAGCCCGCATTCTGGCGGTGGTCAGCCTACATCCCAATACCTTTAAGCCCCATACCGGCACCAAAACCAGCGTGTTGATTCTGCAGAAATGGAATGACGATCCAGAGCAGGGACCTCTTTGCCCCCAGCGCGATGACTATCCCATTTTTATGGCCGTATCTGAAAAAGGCGGTAAAGACAACGCCGGCGATTATATCTACATCGTGAATGCGGACGGTCAATATCAATTGGATTCCAACGGTCACCTAGTCATTGATCACGACTTGCACGACCATGCCGGCGCGTTGCCGCCCGGTGTAGCGGAGGCCTTCATCGAATGGGCCCGGGGCGCAGGGATATCGTTCTGGGCCTGTTCCTGAAAGACCGAAACCTGACGGCTTGGGAGCATGCTATGCGGCATTCAATTGTGAACTACCGACAAGTGACGGATGCGTCCCCTACTTTCCGGTGCGATGCGGATTTCTTCCATCCCGACTCGCTGGCCCTGCACACGCAGTTGGAAAGCCTCGGCGCGCGGCCTCTGAGGAACTGGCAGGTGTCCGTAAAGCACCCGAAAGAGATCGCCCGCCTCTATGTGGAGGATAACGCGGAAGACGGCGTGGTGTTCCTGCGAGCACAAAACGTGCGCCCCTTGGCCATTGATCTCGCCGTGAATACAGTTCGCATTACCCGCGACGATGCCCGGATATTGCGTGACAACGCCTTACAACGCGGAGATGTGCTCCTGACGCGTACAGGGGCGAACTGCGGCCAATGCGCCATTTTCCAAGAAGATATGGAAGCGGTCGCCTCGTCCCACACCTTCATTATGCAAAGCGGCGCGCTAAATCCTTTCCTGCTGGCAGTGTTCTTGAACACCCGACACGGACAGGCGCTGATTGCCAAGGGACGGTACGGCAGCGCGCAGCCGGAGATCGCGCCGCCGTACCTGCTTCAAATTCCTGTGCCTGCGTGGCACAACCTAGCGCCCGCCATTGAAGAGGTCTGCGTGCGATCCCATGAACTGTTGTCGCGGGCGCGTACCTGCTACGCGGGCGCTCAAACCTGTCTCCTCGCTGAACTCGGCCTGCGCAACTGGCGGCCGCAGCATCGCCTGACTTTCGTTCGCCAGTGCGCTGAGACCAGGACGGCCGGCCGCATAGACTCTGACTATTTCCAACCGCGCTATGATGAGATCGTATCCGCTATTCAGCATTGTCCGGGTGATCGGGATACGCTGGGCAATCTGGTCACACTCCAGAAAGGCGTGGAAGTAGGCCGCGAAGCGTATCAAGAGGCAGGCATTCCTTTCGTGCGCGTGAGCGATGTGCAACCCTTTGAAATCACGGCGGGAAAATATATATCAGAACATGTATATGCCGACCTCGCGCACCACCAACCTGTGCAGGGCGATATCCTGCTCACCAAGGACGCGACGCCCGGCCTCGCCCATTACTTGCGCGAGCCGCCGCCGCGCATGATTCCGGCCAGCGGCGTACTGCGGTTGCAAAGAAGGGATGACAAGCTTGACGCCGATTACCTGACAGTCGTATTGAACTCGCTGCTGACCTGCCAGCAGGCCCGGCGCGATGCGGGCGGTTCGATCATTATCCACTGGCGCCCTGATCAGGTTCAGAACACGGCAATTCCACTGTTGCCCGACGAAACGCAAGCGGGTATCCAACGCATGGCCGCGACATCGTTCGCATTGCATGCGCAATCCCAACGTTTGTTGGAGAGTGCCGTGCATGCAGTGGAAGTGGCGATTGAACGGGACGAACGAACCGCGTTGGGCGAGTTGGAGGCGGCGCGGGCGGCCCGCGCCGAGAATCCTTAAGGATGCGCTGCCAGAGACGACCGCGGCCTAGCAGTCAAAGGTGGCTTGGGACAAACGGTCAGATGGCGCACCGCCGGCAAGGCCGTAAGCCCGATCACGGCCTGCTCTAGACCCGATACCGGGCGTACGTTAGCGCGGCCTGCGAGCGCCGGCTGGCGCTCGCAGGCCGCGCCGGCGTGAACGACCATCTCCGGCGCACCACGACCTGTCGCCGCGATCCGCCGGAAGTCTAGCTTGGCATCAACGGCCCCACGGGAGGTGGTGGAGAGAGAAGCGTGGCTGATGGCTCGCTGCGCCTCATGCATGGTTGCGCCCCGGTTCAAGGCGTAGCGCATCCCCAGTGGGGCGAGACGGGGTACGCCAACCCGCCGCGCGCACCATCTGCCAAGTCTGTTTTCGATCGAGACAGCGTCCGGTGTGCGTGGCGAAGACAAGGGTCTCGGCCGTCCCCGTCGCCTCGCGCGCAGGGCTCGCCCCAGAAGAGCGGGGAGCGGGACATGCCGCGTACACCTGCAGTTTGGTTATGTTTCGTCTTTCGTGCTAATAAACAAGAAGAAGAAACTCCGTTTTGATTTGATAGCGATCCATTAGGTCGTGTTGAGATAGGTTCTGTGGCGCTTTGAGCGCAGCCAGAGATGTTCATCAGGCCCCTCTACCTCAACTCTGCTGTGAGTGCGGGATCTGATTGGCACGCCCAAGGCTCCCGCATCTGGTAATTTGTCATATCTATGTTGTCATATAAAATGAGGGCGACGTACGGGGGACTTGGGAGGTGGAAGGACTTCATGGGAGTAGTTGCACGGTCGGCGCGGAGCCTAGACCGGTTGTCCGCGAAGGGATGGAATGTACGTATAAGATATACTATAAACTGAACATGTAGGAGCAACCTCATATGACAATACGGCATCTTTCCGATGTTATAACAGAGACATCGGAGTCTTCTTCGTTCAACCAAAAGCGCAGAGAACAACTACCTAAAGCAATCCTAGAAACGGATCCATTGCATGGAAAGCGGCTTTCCATTAGAAATGAACGTATGTGTAATTGCAAAGCAAATCACATCAATTGTATGACTGCCAAGGAATGGATGAAAAGCCAACTGGGAGTCTGGCAATTTTACTATGAAGGCCGGGATATTCGAGATAAGGACATCCATCCAGCTACTTTCCCGTTATCTTTAGCGCGCAAGATAATTGAATTGTTTACTCATAAGGGGGAATTGGTTTTTGATCCATTTGTGGGGAGTGGCACTACCCTTGTCTCTTCGCAAGATACCCATCGAAATGCGATAGGATTCGATCTGCGAAAAGACTACATTCTTCTGTGTGAGAAACGACTTAAACCAAAAGATTTGTTTCAATATGCAAGCCAAGTAGCGATACAAGATGACGCTCGCAATGCTTGTCAATATCTGTCGAAGGAATCTGTGAGCTTAATCTGGACTTCTCCGCCCTATGCAAATCTGCTCAATCGGAAACGGCGCAACAAATCCCGACGAGAGAGGAACAACAGCCAACTCGATAAGATTGAGCAATATTCCCAAGATCCACGGGATTTGGGTACGTTGCCCTTAGATCCTTATACAGAAGCGATGGGTGATATTTTCGAAACCTTGTTACCTCTCCTAAAGCCTAATGGCCATTGTGTTATCAATGTGCCGGATATGTGGTGGGAGAATCAGCGTATTACCTTGCATGTTTCGCTTATTGGAGAATTGCGTAAGAGAGGATACGAATTACGCAATACGATCATATGGGATCGCACCAATATTGTGAATCGGATCGGAATTTTTGGGTGGCCAAGCAACTATATTACCATGGGAACCACTTTTGAATACCTTTTGCATTTTCGACGTCCTTCGCAATGATCAAGCATAAGGAGATTGACAATGAGTTCGCTATTCACAAAAGAAACCCTGAAGCAGTCTCTTATGGAAATAAGAGCGCGAGGTTGGATACCAAATCAGCGGCCAGGCAACGATGGAGGCGTAGGGAATACCCTTGAGGATCTTCTCGGAATAGAAGAGAACAATTTACCTTTAGCAAACGCTGCTGAATGGGAACTCAAGTGTCAGAGAGCGAGCACAAATTCTCTGCATACACTATTTCATAAAGAGCCTTCGCCTCAAGCAGTCAGATTTGTGCCCCGAATATTGTTGCCTAAATACGGTTGGCATCATGCTAAAGCAGGAATTCGGTATCCACACGATGAGATGAGTTTCCGTCAAACGATCAACGCGATATCTCCAACAAATAGAGGATTTAAACTTATTGTCAATTACGACGATAAGAAAGTGGAAGTATCGTTTGATTTCAGTGTTGTTTCCCCTGAACTTAAACCATGGCTATCTGATGTGAAAGCGCGTATTGGTTTGGCAGATCTTAATCCTAGACCTTATTGGGGATTTGATGACTTGTTTCACACTGCTGGAATCAAACTACAGAACACTGTTTTTGTAGTTGCAGACGTACGAAGAAAAGATGACGTGGAATGTTTTCACTATTCACGAATTTTAATGCTGCAAGGCTTTCAGAAGGAGCGATTTATCCGAGCTATTGCTAATGGCAATATTTTAGTAGACTTTGACGCCCGTACACGACATAATCATGGCACAAAGTTTCGTTTACGTCAAAAATTATTGCCAGAATTATATGAGAATGTAGAAGAAATAGTGTAATATCCATGTCTTGTCCGAAAGACCCGAAAGGCAGATCCTGCTCCGGATCTTCAAGGGATACTGCGGTCGCCAGCGCTTGGCAGTGCGGAAAGGGGAATGGCCCCGCTCTCGACTGAGGTGCGCGCGGGGTCAGGTGCGGACGGAACGGATGAGGTATTCGCGGCCGCCTTGGACATATTTGTCGTATTGAGGTAGATTCTGTGGCGCTTTGAGTGTAACCAGAGCTAGATAGCGTTGAGAAAGTGAGGGCGACGTACGGAGGGGTGTACCTAGGAGGTGGAAGGGCCTCAAGGGAGTAGTTGCGCGGCCGGACGTCTACTTCGCAGCCGGCGCGGAGTCTAGACCGGACGCACCAGTCGGTTCCTCTCGGTTGAACCCGCGGCCTCAAGGGCCGTCTATGACAACGACATCGAATACATGATAATCTACTGGATCTGGCTGAAGTCCTACCTTAACACGACCTAGTCCTTGTGCAGTTGGTCGCCCCGGATCTCGTTGTCGCGGAAATCCTGGAGCGGAATTCTCGCAGGTGAGCGCGAACTGGGACTGGTACCGAAGTGGCCCACCCGCACCTACAAGAAATCAGCCGGACGGAAACGCTGCGCTGGAGCGGGCGGCGGGGTTCTCACCCCCACCTCAGAAGGGAACGGTCGTTGCAATAGGGGCAGAGGTTCTCGCCGTCGGGCAGCCAAAAGGTGCGTCGGTCTGACGCGCGATTCACGAGCCGTACGCGCAGCCAAGCCCCAGCGTACCGCGCCTTAACGCGCACCATGTCGCCGCGGTAGGCGTAGCCCGCCACCAGGATCTGCGCGTGCGGTTGCGCGCGCAAGGGCACGAGGCCGTCCAGCCACGCGACGACGGGCACCGCGAGACCTGCGGGTGCCAAGAGCTGGGAGGGGCGGCAGAGAGTCCCCGGGGCCGGCAGGCATCCCTGCGGATCTGCAAGGGGGCGGAGAAATGGTGCCGGTCGCGATACAGCAGGGAAAGGGGATAGCGAAACGCCGGCTGCGCGCAGATGCCGGGATCGTCGGCTGGGAAGTCGACGCGCGGCGCGGCCACGACGGCCAGGGTAGCGAGGGCCTGCAGGTGGGCGCGGACCGGAGCCGGCACCGAGGCCAGGTGGCGCACGGGCAGGTTCAGGTAGGCCTAGCGGGGGGCCGCGGCGAGGAAGGCGGGCGGCCAGCGGGTACCGTACGGCATGCGCAACTTCACCTGGATCAGATGCGGCGCCGATCACTACGCGGGATCCGTCTGTGTGTTCCGTGATGACGGGAGCGTTACCGACCATCGTTGTTCCAACGGCGCCTTCATGGACAGCATAGTTGCGGTGGGGGGTGTTCGTTATGCACCCTCCGTCCAGGTTTCGCTGGGCGTTGCCAGTGCATGGCTCCGTCTCGGCGGGCGGACTGTCTGTGTGGGCCGACACTACGGTTGCAACTCTCCTATTGGCTCGTACATGGACGGACGTTCTCCGGCATCGCGGCGCGCCTTGGCATCGGCGTGCTCCATCCGCTGGACGGTCGCGCAGGCTTTGACCAGACGCTCGGGGATATGCGGGCACCGACCCGGAAAGACGCCACCAGCTCCTGAAGCGCGCCTTTCTTGACGGACGGTTGGCTGACGCCTTCGGCCTTGGCATTTTGAGGGCCGGGACTACCTGAAGGATTGAAACCAACGAGATATGAACCCAGCAATCATCAATCCCACCAAGATGTCTCTTGCATATAATGTCAATTTTATCTGCTCTATCTGTATTTCCATGGCTCACCTCCTAGCCTTGAGGTAGGTGGGTACAGGGATGACGTACCCCCTCCATAAGCCGCCGCGGTCATATCGTCGCGTGAAAACCAGGGGGCTTTCGTCATACGCGCCGACTTCGGGCACCGACTGCCATAGGCAACGGTCCGGCCCTCTTTCCGGCCCCAAGAGAGCCGACAATTCGGAAGGGTCAAGCTCATGGCGTACGGTACCATCTCTATGAATGAAGTCGGTCGGCGTCGACGGGATCACGCCTAAACGCCCACCGAACCGCCCCCAGCCCGCCTGCACGGCCGAGTCCGAGAAAAGCCGTCTTAAATGCGCAGGCTGCCGCCACATACTCGCCATACGACCTACGCGCTGGGCTGCGCAAGACTTGGTGCATCGAGTGCATGTTTATATCTCTGGACATATTCCGCTCTCTTGTCCTTGTCGAACCCTGCGCCCATGTTCCAGGCAACGGCCGGCGATTGCAAACCGGGAGTCCAAACGCGGTCAAGAAAACAGGTAGGTGCCACAGCACCCGTTCGTTGCATGCTTACAGAAACGAACGGATGGCCTTGCGATAGGTCCGCGCGGTTGTCCGCCCGGGCGCGGACGACCTTCGAGCCTCGGTGGAGGAGGCCTGGATCGCTATGGCCATCCGTTTACAGGAAGGCGTGGCCGAGGGTCTGCGGCACCCCACCACGAGCAGTCAAGGCGACCGCGGGGATTGGCCGGCCGTAGGGACGGTAGCCTACGCAGAACATCATCGGAGTCAAACGCTGCTGTCCCTATTGGATCGTCTGGAAGCAGAGCAGCAGAGCCATCACGCGCTCGGCTAAAGGGGCCAGCAAATTGGCCGCTTGCGTGACCACGACCAGATGCCTCGTCAAGGCGGCGTGGGCATCCGCCGTCAATTCACCCGCTGCATGCAGGCGATCCGCTTCCTGCCGGAAATGGCGAAAGCCGCCGCCCAGATCGCCTACTATCGCCGCGTGGCAACGCACGGCCAATGCCATCCGGTCGTTCGGATCCATTGGCATTTCACAATCCAGTGCAGTACTATGCCTATCGTCAATATCCTAAGAGTGAGGCTATGAGATACGCGATCGCGCTGAGCTTGACGTTCCTGTTGCTGGCATCGTCCGCCGCGCGGGCGCATGAAGATACGGACAATCCTGAACACCATCACTCTATGGCGGGAGAGGCGCCCGCGGTCCGCACCCGCGCCGACGGCAGCCGCACGGTTACGGGCTTGGGCCGTTTCTACCGCCGAGTGCCGCTGGTCGATTACGACCAGCCTGACGAATTTCACGTAATCTGCCACGGGCGCGGCGCCGTTCACGGCGAATGCGTAGCTTCCGGTCCTATATCGCAACACTCAAAAACGGGACGGCTCGCCCGCCAGGACCACCGGACAGGCGATCTCATGCGCGATGAACAGGGCGAGATAGTTTACTACGGCCCTCCCCGCGAGATAACGGGCCGAGTGCGCCTGCCTGACGGCAGCCTAGAGCCCAGCGCCTGGTCGACTACGGATTACAACGCGGCCCGACTGCGCCGAGAGAGACCCGAGGATCCTCCGCCTACGGAAAGAGAGGACTGGATCGTGTGGGATGCACAACTGGAATTCGACGTTCAGGGCAGAGCGTTTCGTGGGGGCGAATGCACGAAGCGGACATACGCAGGCGCATGTACGGCGGTGACTGTTGAGGCGGGCCAATGCATCGACTGGTTCGAACACCTGCCCAGCGGCCTGAGGCGCGAATCGCGCGTGTGCATGCCAGGAGGTTGACTGCAAGCCGGGCCACGCCTGTGCTGTGGATGCGCGCCATTCCCCCCTGATCAACAGACGCGGGCCTGGCAGGCCCGCTGGGCAATCCGGCCTCGTTCAGTCCAGATTGTCCCAGCGTTGGTGGGACGCCGCGACCGCCGCCAGCCAGGGGCCATGCGGGCGCATATGCACGCGCCCAGAACGCAAATGCATAATCGCGTAGCCACCACTCCGCGCCGGCACGGCCTCCCGCAGGCCCAGATCGGTCAACGGGGCCCTGTCCGGATCGAGGTCAAGGGCGCGTCGGAACTCGCTGTCGGGAACCTGCAACGGCTCCCAATCCCATACCTCCGGGCTTGGTACGAGCCACGCCGTTCCCGCGCCGCCCGGCAACTCGACGTGCAACGCACGCGGGCCCGGCTCGCTGCGCAGTATGCGGACGCCCGACCATCCCTGTAACGCGCCCTCCCGCACGTTCGCAAGCGGATAAACTTGCATACCTCCAGCCGTTGCTCCCATGGTCGCTCGCGCCCGTGCCGCGCCTTCCAGGGATTCAACGATATCTTGCCATTCCACGCTCGCCCTGTCCCGCCCGCGCTCCGGCCAGCGTTCCCAAGTGGCGCGTATCTTCGCGCGCGGTTTTTTCGACTCGATCAGCCGTCCCCTAGTCGTTGCCGCCCGCGCCCACCGCGCTCACGCGTCCCATCACCCAGGATTATCTCCGCGAGTAATTTGTCCTTAGATGTGGGGCAGCTAGGCAACGTTGTTGGCCGGACGCGTTCGAGACGCGGCGCGCGTAACTGACGGGTTTGCGCGTGCCGCGCTCATTGCCGCCGCCGAGGCCGGCGCGCGATATTCCCGGCGCGCATCGCTGGTTTGTTGGCATGCTGTCTATATGGCAAGCTGTCATGTCTGCTATAATGCTTTTATGCATGTTCTCGCCCTGCTCTCGCTCAAAGGCGGTTCGGGCAAAACCACGACCGCCTTGCACCTGGCGGTCGCATGGCAGCGCCAAGGGCGGGCCTGCGCGGTGCTGGATCTGGATCCGCAGGCCTCGGCCTGCGCCTGGGGCGATCGGCGGCCCAGCGCGCGCCCTGCCGTGTGGCCGGTTCTGCCCGCGCGCCTGGCGCGGGCCCTAGACGCGGCGCAACGGCAGACCCCGCCCCTGTGGGCCGTCGTGCTGGACACGCCGGGCCGCGTGGAAACGCCGGCGCTCGCGGCGGCCCGCGCGGCGCAGGTCTGCGCCATCACCTGTCGGCCCACGATGCTGGATTTGCTGGCCCTGGAACAGACGCTGGACGTCTGCCGCCTGGCGGGGGAGGCTGCGCCGGTCGTCATTCTGACGCAATGCCCGGCCCGCGGGCCGCAAACCCGCGAAGCCGCGGCGGTCGTGACCGAACGGTCCCTCCCTTTGGCGCCGTCCTTGGGCGCCCGCGTCGCGTTCGCGCACGCCGTTACGGAAGCGCAGGGCGTGACCGAATACCAACCTGCCGGCCGCGCGGCGCGGGAAATCGACGCCTTGGCCCATTGGCTGGCCCACGCCCTGGAGAAGCGCCATGGCCAAGACTAGTCTCACCGAGGCCGTGCGCACGGCGAGGCCCGACGCCCGGCCGGCGGCGGCCCCGGACGCGGTCCGCATGCTGTCCTTGCGCCTGCCGGCGCACGCGCTCAATCAACTGAAAGCGCTGGCCGCCCTGGAGGGACTGAGCCTGAAAGACTGGGTGACCCGCGCCCTCAACGAAGCCTTGGCGGCGCGCAAGGCGGATTTCCGCTTTTAGAGGGCGTCCCGCGCGGGATGCTGATTTGCCTGCCAGCTGTCTAGCAGGCAAACAGGCAAGCCAGCGGGCCTGCGGCCGTGTAGCGCCCCGCGGCGGGGCCGCAGATTGGCAAGAGAGATAGAGACGACTCGAGCCGAGGCAGAAGCTACCGCCTCAAGTCCCCTCCCCAACAGACGATGGGCCGTTCCAAGGCCCGAATGCAACCGCGCGCTCGTGTGCTTGTCCAGGCGCGGGGTCGCTGGAGAGTGGGGTGTGCGGCCCGCGCACGTCTCCAGCGCTGATCCGTCCCTGCGCATCCCCATTGCGGACGCGGAAAGGTTCGGTACGCGTAGCTACTGATGCTCAATCCACCTCGTGCCGGGTCTGCTATGATTGCAGCAGGCTTGGTTAGTCTAGGGCCTAGGAATCGGGACCGCGTCTTGCTCACGCGGTCCCGATACTCTCACGTACCAGCCCCTCTAGAGCGAGAACCGCATATGAGCAATACGCGGCAGCGGGTTCGGACGCCGCTATCAGCCGGATACCGTCCAGCCCCAGCTGGATTTCTGGCCGCAGGACCAAGCCCTGTACGCCTCGGCAGGCCGGACCCTCCGCCCACCCCGCGGACGAGGCCGCCATCACGAAACTGATCGCCTTGGGCATGTCTCCAGCCGTCAGCCGCCATCTGGTCCATCAGTTCCCCGAAAATGCCCGTCGCCTAGTGGCCCAAAAGCCGCGGTATCGTCGTCCCCGGCATTCCTCGCGGACGCCATTCGCCACGACTTCCC